>JAKAML010000042.1 GCA_021812845.1 Pseudomonadota bacterium | reverse complement strand
GGCCGCCGACGAGCCGCGCTTTCCCGCTTCGCTGACCAAGATGATGACGCTCTACATGGCGTTCGAGCTCGTCGACACGGGTCGCCTCAGCTATCAGTCGCGGATCAAGATCAGCCAGGAGGCGGCGTCCGCCGCGCCGTCGAAGCTCGATCTCGACCCGGGCGAGGAGATCCTGCTCGTCGACGCCATGAAGGCGCTGGTGACAAAGTCGGCCAACGACGTCGCAATCGCCGTGGCCGAGCACATCGGCGGCAGCGAGCAGAACTTCGCCCGCCTGATGACCGCCAAGGCGCGGCAGATCGGCATGAGGTCGACGACGTTCCGCAATGCCTCGGGCCTGCCCGATCCCGGACAGACGACGACCGCCCGCGACATGATCACCCTCGCGCTCCGCCTGCAGGACGACTTCCCACGCCACTACGGCCTCTTCGCCACGCGCGCGTTCACCTACAACGGCGCCGCGCACCGCAATCACAACACGCTGCTCGGCAGCTTCGCCGGGACCGACGGAATCAAGACCGGCTACACCCGCGCCTCGGGTTTCAATCTCGTCACGTCCGTCCGTCGCGACGGCCGTCATGTCGTGGCCGTGGTATTCGGCGGCTCGAGCGCCGCGAGCCGCAATGCCCAGATGCGGGCGATGCTGGTGCGCGCGCTGCCGCGCGCCACGACGGAAAAGACGAGGAAGCCTATCCTCGTCGCCAAGCCGCGCCCGGCGCCGCGCCCCGCCGCCGTCGCAGCGACCCGGCCCGAAGCGCGTCCCGAGGTCCAGGCGCGGGCCATGCCGGCGCCGAAGCCGCAGGTCGTGGCATCGCGTGAGGCCCCTCCGCGTTCCGCTCCCGCCGCCGACCGTGCCGCCGCCGCCCCGGCACGCGACGAGGTCCGGGCCGAGCCCCAGGTCGCCGTCGAGCCGCCCCGGGCGACGATCGAGATCGCCCGCGTGCGCCGCGTCATGGTCGCGCCCCGACTTCGCCCCTCGGCGCCACGCGACGGCGCGGACGGCACCGAGGAGCCGCCGGCAGGGTTCCGGCGCGCCGCCGATGTCGACCGAACTGCGGCGCCGAGCGCGGATGCGCCCATCCATGCCACCGAGACGGCGCTGGCCAAGTCCGTGGCCAGGAGCAGCGGGGCACAACAGGAGTCCGAAGCGCAGGCGCAGCCGTCCGTGGATCGCGCACCGGCGCCGCTGCCGTCGCCCGCGGCGGCGCCCGTCGGCCGTCAGCCTTCGACCCTGTCGGCCCAGGCCGCCGCGCTGACGATCCCAGCGCCTCAGCGCTCGGCCGCGCGCGCCGAGCCCGCCGCCTTCCGCCCGAGCTACCAACTCCAGGGGCCTGCAGCGGCCGGTCCCGCCGGACCCGCGTCTTCGCCGGTCGGCGGCGGCTTCCAGATCCAGGTCGGGGCCTACGCCACCGCGGCCGAGGCGGAGCGGCAGCTCGCCGCTGTCCGTAACCGGGCCTCGGCGGAGCTCGGCCGGCGTCAGACGCTCGCCCTCCCCGTCCGCAAGGGCGACCGCGAGTTATTCCGCGCCCGCTTCGCCGGCTTCGACGCCCCGGGCGCGGCCAAGGCCTGCCTCGAGCTGCGGCGCCAGGGCGTCGATTGCTTCGTCATGCGCGCCGAGTAGCGGCGCGATCGCGGTGCCCGCACCGGGGCAAATATTCGCAAGCGCTGATATGCCCATTGCCGCGGGCGGCGGAATATGCAGCATGTCCGGCCAAGACCAGCCGCACCAGAACCGGATCGCCGTGCACCTGACCGGGTGGCGCCGGCCGGCTCATCGTCGCTCCAGGGAGACCTCTCCGATGCGCTTTCTCAAGAACCTCTTCGCCCTGATCGGCGTCGTCGCGGTGCTCGGAGCCGGCTACGGCTACATGAAGTTCTCGGCGGCGACCAAGGGCTTCGATCCGCAGGCCATGACCGTCTACAAGAACATGACCCTGAAGCTCATCGAGACCGGAAATCCGGCCGAGGCAACGGTTTGGAAGCGACAGGTCAAGGACGGCCTCTCCTTCGACGACGTCGACAACGCGATCAAGACCGTCGCAGCCGAGATGAACATCAAGGACGTCGGCGCCCTGCCGCTCGGCGACCAGGTCACCGCCATGCAGGGCAAGCCGTGGCGCAAGCTCAAGATCTATCTCTACTGCAACCCGCTGACCGCGGCCAAGATGATCGACTACTCGGACGCCTTCTCGGCCTACCTGCCGTGCCGCGTGTCGCTGCTCGAGGACGCCAAGGGCAAGCTCTGGCTCTACTCGCTCGACATGGACATGATGATCCACGGCGGCAAGCCGCTGCCGCCCGAGCTCAAGAAGGAGGCCGAGAAGGTCAAGGAGATCATCCTCGCCGTGCTCGATCGCGGCGCCAAGGGCGAGTTCTAGCGTCCCGCACAACTCAAGACAGCCTCCCCGCCTCCATCCGCACCACGCGGTCGGCGAAGCATTCGGCGAGGTGGGGCTGATGCAGCGTCATCAGCACGGCGAGGCCGTTCTTCCGGGCGAGGCGGCGGAGGATGTCCAGCACCTGCTCGGCGGTCTCGGGATCGAGGCTCGCCACCGGCTCGTCGGCGAGGATGATGCGGCTTCGCTGCGCGAGCGCGCGGGCGATCGCGACGCGCTGCTGCTGGCCGCCCGAGAGCGTGTCGGCACGCTGCTCCATCTGCTCGGCGAGGCCGACGGAGACCAGGGCCTCGATCGCGATCCGCTCGTCCTCGGTGCCGAACGATCGCGTCATCACGCGCCACAGCGGCGCCGCCGCCAGCCGCCCCGACAACACGTTGTCGAGCGCCGACAGCCGCCGCACGAGATTGAACTGCTGGAACACGACGCCGATCTGTCGCCTGGCCTCCGCCAGTCCCTTGCCCTCGAGCCCCGAGAACGGCCGGCCGCCGAGCAGGATCTCGCCAGCGTCGGGCTCGACGAGCCGCGTCAGGCAGCGGAAGAGCGTCGTCTTGCCGGAGCCCGAGGTGCCGAGCACGGCCACCACCTCGCCCGGCCGGACCTCGATCGCCGCGCGGTCGAGCGCGAGCCGCCTGCCGTAGCTCTTGCTGAGGCCGCGGGCCGCGATCACCGCCGTCACAGGAGCCTCCGCCGCAGCCAGGCGCTCGCGGCGTCGATCGCGGTCACCATCACGAGGACGATGACCAGGATCGTCAGCACGCGATCGAACTGGAGGAGATCGACGCTGTTCTTGAGCTCCTGCCCGATGCCGCCCGCGCCCACCACCCCGAGCACCGTCGAGGCGCGCACGCTCCACTCCCAGATGTAGAGCATGATCGAGGCGAGGCTCGGCAGAACGTCCGGCACCAGCGCGTGCCGGATCACCTTGAGGCGACCGGCGCCGGTCATCGTCGCCGCCTCCATCGGACCGGGCTCGACGGTCTCGATCGCCTCGGCCCACAGCTTCGCGATGGTTCCGGCGGCGTGCAGCGCGACGCCGAGCACGCCGGCGAAGGGTCCGAGCCCGACGGCGGCGACGAGGATCAGCGCGAATACGAAGCTGTCGATGCCGCGAAGGACGTTGAGCAGCCCCCGCGCCGGGACGGCGAGCCAGCGCGACGGCGTGACATTGCGTGCGGCGAGGATGCACACCGGCACCGCGAGGATCGCCGCGAACGAGGTGCCGACGGTTCCCATCGCCACCGTCTCGCCGGCGCGGACCAGCAGCGTGCCGACCTCGGAAAGGTCCGGCGGCCACGCGCGCGCCGCCCAGCCCGCGAGCCGCGGCAGGCCGGCGACGAGCTTGCCGAAATCGACCTCCGCCACCCGGAGGCACAGCACGTAGAAGCCGACGCCGAGCAGCAGCAGGACGGCGAACTGCAGCCGGGCGCCGCGCCGCCGCGTTCGGGACTGGATCTGGTCGGCGGTGCCGTGCACGCTCGCGTCCGCTCCTCGTGAGTGGCCGACGCCGACCGGCTACTTCGCCGCCTGCTGCGGCTTGAGGCGGCCCACGGCGACGCCCGCATCCTCGATCAGCTTGTAGCCCGAATGGTCGTTCCTGACCCAGCCCGTGTAGTTCTTCGGCATCAGCGTCTTGGCGTCCTCCTCGCCGATGGCGAGCACCGCATCCTGGATCTTCTTCGTCATCGCCGCATCGAAGCCCTTGCGCACGACGAGGGGATCGTTCGGAAGCGGGTCGGAGGTCCACACCGTCTTGACCTGGTCGGACTTGACGATGCCCTTGTCGATCAAGGCGTTGAGATTGCGGTCGAAGTCGGAGGCGAAGTCGGTCTGGCCGTTGACGACCGACAGCACCTGGGCAGCGTGCGAGGCGCCGTCACGGTACTGGAAGTAGCTCTTGGGGTCGATGCCCCGCGACTTGAACCAGTGCGTCGGCACGAGCCAGCCCGAGGTCGAGCCCGCATCCGCCAGCGACAGCCTCATGCCCTTGGCGTCGTCCGGCCACGTGCCGACCTTGGTGTCGGGGCGGGCGACGATGATCGCGTGGTAGGTCGGCTTGCCGTTGTACTTGACGGTCGCGATCGCTTCGGCACCCCCCTCGTTGTGCGCGAGCACGTAGCCCCAGGGGCCCATCCACGCGACGTCCGCCTGGCCGTTGGCGAGAGCGACGGCGATGCCGGCCCAGTCCGTGGTCACGACCAGCTCGTAGTCGCGGCCGAGCTTGTCGGCGAGATGCTTGAAGAACGGCTCGTAGGCCTTCTTGGTATCTGAGGGCGTCGGCTGGAACGGGCCGACCGCGAAGCGGATCTTCTCCGCGGCCGCGGCCTCCAGGGCGCCGGCAGCCAGCGCGAGAGTGGCGAGCAGCGCCCGGCCGGTACGGATCCATGTGGTCGTCATGCGGTCGTCTCCTTGCAGGGTGTCCAGGCCGGATGTCGGCCCATCCAGGGCGTTTCTCTAGCTGAGGAATGTGTCGGGTTTCGTCGTGGAGCTCCGTCCATCGGATGGGCTCGGCGTTGTATCTCACTCAGAAATCGGGGCGTCCAAGGGTCGGGGCGTCGCGCGGCGCGGCCGCCACCCCCCATGGCAAACCCTCCCGGCTATTCGGCGAACTTACGCGGAAAGTTACGGGGCCGACGTTCACGCCTCCGCGAGCAGAACATCCTTGGCCTCGTTGATTTTCGCCGCCAGATAGGTCGAGCCGCCGCGGTCGGGATGCAGCCGCTTCATCAGCTCGCGGTGCGCGCGACGGACCTCCTCGGCGTCCGCATTCTCGGCGACGCCGAGGATCTCCGCCGCCTCCGCCCGCGTCATGCGGCCGTCGGGCCCGTTCGACATCTCCGCCTCGCCGCGCGCCATGTCCTCGCGCCAGCTCGGGTACACGCGGTCGAGATAGGCCTCGACGATCTGCGCCGACTGCGGATCGGAGAACCGGCAGTCCTGCCACAGGAGCGCCAGATCGGCGGGTTTCAGCCGCTCGATGGCGCGACCGGCGAACACGCCCTTCCTCACGCGCCCGGTAACCTCGCCGGTGTCGAGATCGAGCTCGACCTCGAGGTGGTCGGTCTCGATGCGCGAGGTCTGCCCGGGCCGCGGCCCGCCACCGCGCCCCGGCCATCCCGGCAAGCCGCCGCCCGGCGCCGCCACGAGCCACAGCGCGATCATGGCGAGCGGCACTGCATAGCCCGCCGATCCGCGAAGCACGAAGCCTATGGCGGCGACTGCGGCGGCGATCGCCGCCACGATCCGGATCCGCCGCGCGAGAAGGGAGGGGTTGGCGCGTGTGAACCCTCGCATCGCAAACAGCACGAGCACGAGCGCCAGCAGTCCGTAGATCAGGTATTGCATCGGACCTCGGCCCTTCGCTGCCCGCTCATCGGCCTTTCGACGACGGGGGCGGCGCCAACTGCTCGATCAGAAGTCGTGCGCCTGCTCCCTTCGCCTCGTGGCTCAGCGCCTCGAGCGCCTTGCGCCCGCCCGCCGCGTAGACCGCGACCGCCGACAAGAGCGCCCGCAGCTCCGCCGCCGAGCCCTTGCCGAACCGGCACCACGCGCCCTTGGTCAGACGCGCGATCTCGCGGAATGCCCCTTCGGCGCGGCCGTCGTCTCCTTCCTGGAACATGAAGGCGGGCACGCCGAGCAGGCCGAGCACGCCGGCCCGATGGCAGAGCTCGTCGACGTCCTCCTCCATGGCGTCGCCCACATATACCAGCGCGTTGACCTTGCGCGCCTCGGTCTCGGCGCGTGCGTGGCTCAGCACCCTGCCGATCTGGGTATGGCCGCCCCGGCACTCGACCGTCGTCATCAGGCTCTTGAGGGCGGCGGGATCGGACACCCACCGCGAGGCGCCGCACTCCCCGGCGCCGCGAAAGTAGACGAGTTGCACGTCGAGCCCGCCCACGGCCTTCACCGCCTCGAACATGTCCGCCTGGAGTGCGAGCGCCATGTCCCAGGTCGGCCGCCGGCTCATGGTCGCGTCCATGGCGAACACGAGCCGCCCGCGCCCGACCGTCGCCGCCGGCGTCAGAGATTTCATCTTGGCCAGGAAGTCGGCGACCTCGGCCGAGGTCGCGCGGTCGGCCGTCGGTACTCCCGCCGCCGAAGGCGAGGCCGGAACGCCGCGATCCGGCGCCGCGCCCGGTACGCCCGCCGGCGCTGGAGGGCGCGGCCCGACCTTCGATTTCTTGCCGTCGTCCGTCATCGCGCGAGTGAAGCACGCCCTGCCGCACGGGGGAAGCGCCTCGCCCCTACTCCGTGATCTTCAGTTTCGGCGGCGGCTCGCTCTTCGGGCGCTTCGGGGTCGGCCCGTCGGAAAAACTGTTCCAGACCATGTCGGGCGACGACTTGTTGTGCTGGCTCGGGGCCAAGCGTCCGGCCCAGATGTCGGTCGCCACGGCCGACTTGAAGCCCATGATGGGATCCTCGCGCCAGGCCTTCGCGCCCTTTTCCCGGACCGCGATCCGCGCCACGTCGTTGTTGAACTCGGTGACGTACATCGAGCGCATCATCGCGAACGGCCGGTCGGAGATCGGACGATCGAAGCCGATGTCGAGCGCGAGACGGTTCTCGTCGAGGTCGCGGATGGCGAGCGTGCCCTTGCCGCCGCGCTCGAAGTCGAGGGTGAAGGTCTTCGACTTCGGATCGAACACGATCTCCTTGAGCTTCACGATCGGCCGTCCGTCGACCTCGACCGGACCGACGAGGAACGACGAGCCGTAGGCCGTGTTCCGCATCGGGCGGGGGGCGAGCGGCCGCGCCCGCCAGTAGCCGTCCTGCGGGTAGAGCACCAGCACCTCCTCTGCGCCGTCGGTCCTCAGCATCCAAACCTGGATCAGATGCAGCCCTTTCTCGACGCGGTCGCCGATGCGCACGGTGGCGGTCGCCGGCCGCCAGAAGGTCGGGAAGCGGTAGCCCACGACCCACATCTCGATCTCCTCGTAGAACGTGAAGCGTCCCGGCGCGCCGGGGGCGGCGTGGACGGGGTCCGCGGACATGTCGCAGGCGGTCCAGTCGGCCTCCCAGTTGTCGCGCATTCCGGGCGCCAGGTAGACCGGGTGCGCCGCCTCGATGCGGAACGAGCGCACGTCCTTCGAGGCGAACGACAGCGCCACATTGTCCTTCTCCGCGCAGAGCACCGGCTCGCTCTCGTTCCTGACCTCGACGGCGAGCCCGTCGAGGGAGGCGGCGCGGGCGGGCACGACGGACGCCGCGGCGAGAGCGAGCGCGAGGAGCATGAAACGCATCGGGGTTCCTTGGGGTCAGGCTGGGTCGAGAACCGCGTAGACATCGCCGGAGTTGGCCGCGTGTGGCAAGGCCTCGATGTGGCGGCTCATCTCGTCGGCGGTCACGAAGCGGCCGAAGTGCAACTGGTGACTCTCGCCCAATGCCACGTCGAAGCGATAGGGGCCGATCTCCAGGAGCCGGGCGAGGCAGGCGCAGGCCACATCCCGCTGGATGGTCGTGAACTCGAACGACAGCGCGGCGACGGGGTGCGTCAGCCCCGCCAGCACGTCGGCCTCGAAGCCCTCGACGTCGATCTTGACGAAGGCCGGCTTGCCGTGGCGCGCCACGAGCGCGTCGAGCGTGGTCACCGGCACCTCGATCGTCCGGTCCCACACCTGGCCCTCCCAGCCGCCCGCCCCGTCGGCCGAGCGCACGAAGTCGGCCGATGCGGTGGTGACCGTCGGGTTTCTGGAATTGACGTGCAGCGTCAGCGTGCCCGGCTTCGGACCGCAGGCGGCTTCCTCGAGCGAGACCGCACCGTCGCAGCCGTGGATCTCGCGGATCACACGCGCGCAGTCGGGCTGCGGCTCGAGTGCGACGACACGGGGACCGCAGCGACGGAACGAGCCGATGCGGTCGCCGACATGGCTGCCGATGTCGAAGGTGAGGTCGCCGGCGCTCACGAAGCGGCGGTAAAGGCGATCCATGGCCGCATCGCGGACGGGATCGCCATAGTAGATGTCG
>JAKAML010000041.1 GCA_021812845.1 Pseudomonadota bacterium | reverse complement strand
GCGCAGGACGCGGCACTCGAGGCGCGCCAGGCGCGCGAGCCGGTGGCGGCGGAGCGCTCGTCGCTGCAGCCGCTGACGGCGGCACACGACGCTGCGCGGCGCGGGCTGTCGGCGGCGGAGTCGAGGCTCTCTACCTTCGTCTCGCGCCCGCCGCCCACCGGTGACGACGACACCCTGCTCGCCTCCCTGGCGCGCGACGAGGACGAGCTCGAGCAGCGCATCGCCGCCGCCGCCTTCGAGATCGAGGATCTCGAGCACGAGATCGCCGAGAAGAACGACGCGATCGCCCGCCTGCAAGGCAAGGTGTCGGTCGCAGACTGGCAGCACCATCTGGCGACCGAGGCCGCGAGCCGGGCCGTAGCGGCGCACAAGGACGCCGTGGCGGCGAAGACCGCGGCCGAGCGCGCGATGCAGCGGCGAAATTTGCCGGTCACCATCTTCGTCAGCCGCAAGACCGGCAAGCTCGTCGTGCGTCAGGCCTTCGAGCCGCTGTTCGAGGCCAGGGTCGAGATCAGCCAGCCCGAGATACCGATCGGAACCCACGTCTTCACGGCGATGCAGTACACGACCGGCGATCGGGCGCTGGCCTGGAACGTGGTGACGCTGGGCGCCGCCGCGACCGATCCGGATAGCGGGCGCGGGCGCCGGGCCACCGCCCGCGGGCGCGGCGCCAGGGGCGAGGACGCCGCGCCGCCGCAGCCTCAGTTGCCGCGCACGGCGAGCGTGGCCCTGTCGCGGATCATCATCCCCGACGATGTGCTCGAGCGGCTCGCCGAGTTCGTCGCGCCCGGCTCGACCTTCATGGTCTCCGATCTCGACATCTCGAGCGAGACGGGCAAGGGCACGGACATTGTGCTGTTGACACGCTGAGCGCGACGGCCAGCCAGGCGCCAGCCGGGGCGAGCCAGGCGCCGGCCGGGGTGAGGCAGGCGCAGGCCGGAGCGAGCCAGGCGCCAGCCGGGGCGAGAAATTCGCCGGCCAGCGTGCGGGCAGCGGCGGCCGGGATCGCGGCGGAGATCGCGGCGGCGGCGCCGAGCCGACTGCGCCGGCCAGGGGCGTCGCCGCGTCGATCAGCCCGGAAGCCGGACCCGCCGCTCCGGCGGCGCAAGAACCACCGCCACCGAGTCCCCGATCGCAATCCGTCCGCCTTCGAGGACAGCGCAGGTGACGCCACCCCGCCAGTCGGGATGGAGCGCCGCGAGCAGACCCGGATGCACCTCGTTCATCCTCGAGCACGGCTGGGTCGGACAGGTCACCTCGATCAGCACCGCCCCGACCCGGATGCGCGCCCCCGCCGCGCGCGGCAGGCGGAGCCCGGCGACGAGCAGGTTCGCGCGCCGCGCCGTCCACGACAGGCTCACGCTCCCGCCGCGGTCCGGGAGATCCGACAGCGCCGCCTCCCAATCCTCGATCGCGAGCACCGTGATGCGTCGTCGCGGGAATTTCAGCCCCTTGTGATCGCCCGCAAGGCCGCCGTCGACCGAAACCTCGCCCGATGCCAGCTCCTCCATCGGGGCACGCCGGCGCGGGCGCCGAGCGATCCCCGTCAAGCGGCCGCCGATGGTCGCCGCCGGATCGATCATGCGCCGCCCGCTCCGGTTTCAGCCGAGGGGCGACACGCCGACCAGCAGCTTGTGGACCCCGTGCAGCAAGCCGACGTAGAGGGCGACACCAGCTCCGACGACGAGCACGTCGTTGAGGATCGGCCCGCCGGACCGGGCGCCGAGCGGACCGAGGCCGCCGCTGGCGCGGCGCTTGACGGAGATCCGATCGAACACGGCCCACGCCAGGAACGAACCGAACAGCACGACCGAGGCCAGATCGCCGTTGGCGAGCAGGTGGGCCAGCGCCCACAGCTTGATTGCCGCGAGCATGGGATGCTTCACCGCATCGCGGATGCGCGAGGGCACGTAGGCGGCGACGAGCAGGACCATCGACGGCACCATCAGCGCCAGCGCCAGATGCCGCGTCCACAGCGGCGGAAACCACAACTGTGGATTCTTGCCCGGCATCGCCTGCAGCTTGGCGTAGCCCACCACGATCAGCGCCAGGCCGACCAGGGACACCACGGCGAACGCGATCTTGTAGGCCGTCTCGCCGTAGCGGTCGACGAGCCCCGCGCGGAGCGGCGGCTGGGTCGGAACCAGATGGATGGCGAAAAACAGCGCGAGGCCGATGACCAGAGTCAGCATGGTTGCGCGATCTCCCCACTAGCGGCGACGGCCGTAGACATTCCCGACCGTCGCACGGGGGCGCAACACGACCCGACGCACGGACTGCCGCCGCCGGTGCAACTTGTCGCAGACGGCCCTCTTCCTGTACACTGTTGCCTCGCGGGGAGTCGAGGGATCCTCGCCGAGGAGGCAACCGACCGTTCTCATGTGCCGAGGCCCGCGGAGCCACGGCGCGGGGGTTGTCATGTCTCACCGTCCAGAATCGGGTCCAGTATCGGCCGATAGGGGCCCGACCGCCGTGGCTCCACGGCTTGGCCCCGTCGGCCCGATCGGCGGGGCCGACGCGGGCCTCGTCCGAGATGGTGACGACCCGTTGCGCGACACCTCCCACGACGGACGAGGCACCGGAACCGTCGACGGCTCCGACACGGACGGGCGCGACGACGTCCTCCAGGATGGCGACGTTGGCGAGACCGCCCTCGTGGCGGCCCTGAAGGCCGTGCTGGCGCGCAAGCCGGCGCGATCCCCGGCCGTACCGCGCGCCCGGTCCGACGACGCCACGGACGAGGCCATTCCCGAATTGGCGCACGACCGCCGCCTGCGCTTCGTCTCCGCCCTGCACCAGGCACCCAACGACGACGGTGACCGCGCCACGGACGACGCACGCGAAGTTTCGTCGGGCGATCTCGGGCCGTCGCGTACGCTCCTCGACACCGCGGCATGGCTCGCGGCCGCACGGCGCAAGCGGCTCGTCGACGCCCTCCGCACGGCGTCCGCCTGGGTGCTCACCGTCGGCGTCGGGCTCGCGATCGTCGCGGCGACGGCTCTCGCGCTGTTCGCGCCGACCCTCGAACTCGACGCCTGGATCGGCTTCGCATCGCAACTCCTGTAGCGGGTGGGCGGTGTCGCTGAACGTCGCGAGGTGATCGCTGGCGATCGGCGACGCGGCGCCCCGTGCGCGAATCACGCTAGATCTTCCGCGATGCGCCCCTGGTCCGAACCCCCTGCCGCGTCGCCGAGGCTCGTCGCCGCCCTCGCGCCGGCGGCGACCGCGCGGCACCACGCCCCGGATCGCGACGGCAAGCCGGATCTCGCGGCCAAGCTGCTGCGCAACATGCAGCTCGTCAAGCGCGCCCGCTTCAACGCCCACGAGCGGCTGGAAGCCAAGCATACCGCCAGCGTTGCCGCCTTCACCCTGGCCACCGTCGCCGAGATCGCGATCTCCCTGTTCACGATCCTCTACGAGACGAAACTTCCGGGCGACGTCCGCTCGTTCCTCGATTTCGCGTCCATCGTCACCGGCGTTTTCCTGTTTGGGTTTGGCCTCGTGGTCGGCCTCGCCAATTACCAGACTCGGGCTCTCTATCTCCAGCGATGCGCCATGGACATCTCGAGCCTCGCCAGCGAAATGGAGATCGCGTTGCCGCTTACCGCCGCCGAATTGCAGGACTATCGGCGGCGCTACCACGACATCGAGGCCCGCTGCCCGACCAATCACGAGCGTGTCGATCTCGAGCGGGCGCTGGCGAGGACGTCGGACACGGCCGCGCAGCGGACCGCACTGCGCAACCAGCGGCTCGATATCTATGTCCCCTACGCCCTCGCGACGACCGGCTATCTCTCGCTGTGGGTGACGTTCTGGCTGCTGCTCCAAAGCTGACCCTCCACGCTCGTCGACCCCATTGCGCCACATGGCCGACCGAACGCGATCACCGGGCAGCGCGGTCCCACCCCGAGGAATGCCCGGGCGAACGACATCATCTTGCCTCGAAAAAAAAGAACTTTACAAGAACATTATGCGAATATATTGTGTTCTCCGTTGGCCCGCACCTGGATCCAGGCTGCTGGTCCCCTGTTCCGAATGGGGAGGTTTGTGACATGCGTCCGTATCGTGCGGCATTGGTCGTGATCGCAGTAGCGTTGAGCCTCGACGGCGTGTCGGCTCAGCCGGCCCAGAAGACGAGCCCGTCGCAGGAAAGCAGACCCCCCGTCGATGTCGGCGGCACCGCGGCGCGCCCCCCGTCCTACCGGCCCGGCGCACCGGACGCGGTCCCCCGGCAGGGATCCTATCGGGGCCCGGCCGAAGGCGAGGCTGGACCGGCGCGACCGCAACGGCGAGCCCGGAGCTGGGATGGCGACGAGGGCTGGATCTTCCGTGGTCCCCGCGACCGGTCGGGCGGTCGCTGGATCTACGTTCCCCGCGACCGCTGGGCCGGTCCCCGCCCGCGATGGTCGAGCACCTGGCAGCAGCGCCGCCGCTGGACCGGGCAATGGCCGCCGACGGCACGGACGCGTCTCGAGCCGCTGCCGCCCCCGCCGTCGTTCGGCCCGGCCGGCACCGATCGATATTTCGGTGGCCACGCCCCCTACGACCGATTCCCCTACAGCATCGGCAGCCGTCGTGACTTCTGATCCGAACGGCGAGCGTGGCAGGGCTCGCCCGGCTTACGGCTCACGGCAGGAAGCCCTTGTCGAGATCGAGGGCCTGCCGGCTGCGGCGGCCACCGGCGGCATCGAGGTGGGTCGAGGTCCAGGCGACGTGGGTGCCAGCCTCCCGCGACGACCGCGTGCGCAGCGACAGCGCCAGGGTCTCTCCGGGCGCGACCGCCGTCGGTGCCGGCACGGGGAGATAGAGCTGCTCCCAGTGCGTGCGCGGCGCCTCCGGTGCCGTCGAAAGGAGAATTCCGGGTGCGAGCTCCGCGGTCCACCAGATAGCGAAGCCGTAGACGACGGTGTGTCGCGCAATGCGCCATCTGGCCTCGCCACGCCGCCCCCCGCGGTTGTCGCGCGCGAGATCGATGTCGTCCCATGCGACCACGTCGCCGGGCTCGGCGAGAAGATCGCACCGGCCGAAGCTGCGGACATAGATGTTGTTGAAGCTCATGACGCGGGCCGGCGACAAATCGAGGCCGAGCCCCGTGCGGTCCCAGGCCGAGAGCTCGTCGTGAAAGCGGCTCGAGACGACCGGCGCGACGAACTGGGTGAGCCGTCTCGGGACGATCGTGCCCTCCGGTTTCAGATGCCGCGCGCGGGCATCCCTTACCGTCTCGAGGATGTCCTCCTCGAGCGCGTAGTTGCCGAGCGTCTCGGTGACCACGACGTCGACGCGCGGCGGATCGACCATCTCCGTCGAATGGCACGGCACGAGGTGACAATTGCGGGCCCGGTTCACCCTCAGCACCTCGGCCGCGACGCCGGCGACCTCCGCCGTCTCGTAGAGATAGACCTCCCTGGCCCCGAGCCTCGACGCGATCAGACCGAGGATCCCGGTCCCCGCGCCGATGTCCGCGACCGTCGTAACTCCCGGCACGATCACGGCCTCGAGCGCGCGACGGAACGCCTCGTTGCGCACCCCGTCGGCGATCAGCGTGCGATGGTACTCGATGCGCATGGCTCAGAGCCTCAAGGCCGGTCCGCGGATCTGATAGAGGGTCAGCGCCGTAGCCACGGCGAGATTGAGGCTGTCGAGGGTGCCCGCCATCGGGATCTTGACGAGCCGGGTGCAGCGTGCGGCCATGGCGTCCGTAAGTCCGGGCCCCTCCCGGCCCATGACCAGCGCCACCGGCCCGGCATAGCGCACGTCGCGGAAATCGTGCAGGGCGCGAAGGTGCGTCCCGACGACGTCGCCGCGCCACGCCGCGAGCCACGGTGCGATCTCCTCGACCCCGACACGCGCCACGGGCACCGTGAAGATCGAGCCCATGGTCGCCCTGACCGTTTCGTGCGCGTAGGGATCGCAGCAGTTCCCGACCAGGACGACGCCAGCCCCGCCGACGGCGTCGACGGTGCGCAGGATCGTGCCGAGATTGCCGGGATCGCGGATCTCCTCGAGCACGACCCAGGTGTCGCCGGAGGCGACCGCCGCGGGATCGGGCAGCGGCACGAAGCGCTGGCGGAAGACCGACAGCATGGTCTGGGGATTGTCCTTGGCCGCGAGCTTGCCGAGCACGGCCTCGCTCACTTCCAGCACCTCCGCGCCGCATCCGGAGGCCCACGACACCAGGCTCCGCTGGAATTCGCCGTCGACCGCGCCCGCCAGCCGGACGAGCGTCACCGGCGCGAACCCGGCGTCGCGTGCCGTAGCGAGGATCGAGGCGCCCTCGGCCACGAACAATCCGGTTTCCCGGCGCTCCTTGCGCATCTCGAGCGCCCGGATCGCCTTGACCCGCTCGTTGCCGAGGCTCGTGATCCGCTGCGGCTCGCGCGCCACGCCTCTCATGCCCCCTCCCATCGCGTGAAGAGTGAGGTCGGTACGGCGAAGCCGCCGGAGCTGGGCATGATCGCGAGCTCCCCCGTATCGAAGGCCCCGCCGCGCCCGGCGAGGGTCTCCCGCATCAACTGGTCGAAACTGAGCGCGGAGGCACGAATGGCATAGACCGTGAGGATCATCGCCGAGCGTCCGGGGGCGAGGAGCGCCGCGCAGTCGCGCAAGAGGCCGGGCAGGCCGCTGAAGAGATCCCATACCTCCCCGTCGGGACCGCGGCCGAACTTCGGCGGATCGACCAGGATGAGGTCGTAGGAATTGCCACGCCGCACTTCGCGGGCGGCGAACTTGGCCGCGTCGTCGAGGATCCAGCGGACGTTGCGGTCGCCGAGCCGCGACAGGGCCTGGTTGTCCTTGCCCCACGCGATCGACTTCTTCGACGCGTCGACGTGCGTCACCGCGGCGCCGGCCGCTGCCGCGATCAGGGACGCGGCGCCGGTATAGGCGAAGAGATTGAGCACGCGCGGTCGCGCCCCGCCCGAAGCCGCGAGGCGGTGGAGCATCCACTCCCAATGCGGGTGCTGCTCCGGGAACAGGCCCAGGTGCCATAGTCCCTGCATCCGGCACTGGATCGTCACGGTGACGGCGGTGGTGCCGCCGCCGGCGGGCCCGGTCCCCTGCCCGACGTCGACAACGAGCGGCCAGGCATCGGGGACGGGCCTGTCGATCCGCCAGCGGCCCTTCTCCTCGTCCTCGCCCGACGCGGAGAACGCGGCGTGGGCGCGCGCCCACTCGGCGGCCGGCCGGACGGGCTGCCAGATGGCCTGCGCCTCGGGGCGGTCGACCACGATCGCGCCGAAGCGCTCGAGCTTGCGGCCGCGCCCGGAGTCGATCAGCTCGTAGCCACAAAACCCCGTCGACGAGACGAGCGACAATCGGCCGTGCGTCGTGGTCATCTTCCCTTGCCCGACAGTCTTTCCCGACGCGGCGCCTTTAGCACGCCGCGGTTACGATAAGAACCGGCAACAGGCGCGCGGCCGCAACCGGCACCGACGAGGAGCCCGCCGGGGCTGACGGTGGGGGTCGGCGCGGATGTGAAGGTATGGCGCGCTGCGGTCGGCGCGGAGGGACCGCCGCAATCGCCGCCTGAAGCCGCGTCGCGGCCCGAACGGTCGGTCGGACGGGAACCCGCGGCCACGGGGCGACGCGGTCTCCGCAACACCTCTGCGATTGTCAGCGCTGGCGGACGCTCAGCGCCGTGCGCCGGTTCCTGGCGCGCCCTTCCGGCGTCGCGTTGTCGGCGATCGCGTGCTGCTCGCCGTAGCCCTCGGCGCTGACCCGGTCGGCACCGACGCCGAGCGATACGAGCTCGCTCATCACGCGCCTGGCGCGGTCGTCCGACAGCTTGAGGTTCATCGCCGGATCGCCCTGGTTGTCGGTATAGCCGCCGATCTTGATCTGCGAGGTGGGGAACGCCCTCATGATCTCGGCCACGGCATCGACCTGGGCGCGGCTCTCGGGCGTCAGCTCGGACGACGCGGTCTTGAACGTCAGCCGGTCGAAATCGAACCAGGTGCCCTTGTCCACGGGCTTCGAGGCGTCCTCGAGAAATCCGATCAGGCTGGCCTCCAACCCGCCCGGCGCCAGTCCGATCGACTTGCCCGTCGGCAGCGCGAGGCTCATCAGGCCCCCGTCGGCCGGCTTCATCGCCGACAGCAGCGAGACCTTGGCCACCGGAGCGGGTGCCGCGACCGGCGCCGGAACCGGCGGCGCAGCCGCGACCTCCTTGGGCTTCTCGACCGGCTTCGGCGCCTCGGCAGCCTTGGGGGCCGGGGCGGCGGCCTTGGGCGCCACCGGGGCCTCGGCCTTCGGCGCCGGGGCAGCGGATGGCGCCTTGCTGCACTGGTTGAGCAGGAACACCACGCCGGCGATGATCGCTGCCGTCAGCAGCAGGCCGAGGATGCTGCCGAGCAGCGGCGAACGTCGCGGCTCGTCCTCGTCGTGATAGGCAGCCGGCGCCGGCCGCGCCGCGGGCGCCGCCGACTGTGGGGCGGGCTGCGGCCGCGAGGCCTGGACCGGCACCTGGGCGCGCGCCTGGGCCGGCGCCGGGGCATTAGCGACCTGCGGCGCGGTGGAC
>JAKAML010000040.1 GCA_021812845.1 Pseudomonadota bacterium | reverse complement strand
GCCGCTGCACGATCCCTACGTCGATCTCGTTCCGCCCGAGGGGTTGAGGCTGACGCCGCGCCACTACGCCTATCTGAAGATCTCGGAGGGCTGCAACAACCGCTGCTCGTTCTGCATCATCCCGGCGCTGCGCGGCGACCTCGCATCGCGGCCCGCGAACCACGTGATGGCCGAGGCCGAGCGGCTGGTGAAGGCGGGCGTCAAGGAATTGCTCGTCATCTCGCAGGACACCTCCGCCTACGGTCTCGATCTCAAGTACGCCGAGAGCCCGTGGAAGGGCGCGCCTCTGAAGGCCCGCTTTCTCGATCTGGCCCGCGCGTTGGGCGACCTAGGCGCCTGGGTGCGCCTCCACTACGTATACCCCTACCCGCACGTCGACGAAGTGATCGAGCTGATGACCGAGGGGAAGATCCTCCCCTATCTCGACATTCCGTTCCAGCACGCGAGCCCCGCGGTGCTAAAGGCCATGCGCCGCCCCGCGCACCAGGAGAAGACGGCCGACCGCATCGCGGCGTGGCGCAAGGCCTGCCCCGACCTCGCCGTGCGCTCGA
This sequence comes from Pseudomonadota bacterium, assembly GCA_021812845.1. Taxonomy (GTDB): domain Bacteria; phylum Pseudomonadota; class Alphaproteobacteria; order Rhizobiales; family Hyphomicrobiaceae; genus JAKAML01. The sequence goes on along the minus strand of JAKAML010000040.1, from coordinate 8,049 downwards.
CCTTCATCGTCGGCTTCCCCGGCGAGACCGAGGCCGATTTCGAGCTCCTGCTGCAATGGCTCGCGGAGACGCGCCTCGACCGCGTCGGCTGCTTCAAGTACGAGCCGGTCGAAGGAGCGAAGGCCAATGCGCTGCCGGGCGCGGTGCCGGAGGAGGTCAAGGACGAGCGCTGGCACCGCTTCATGGCGGTGCAGCAGCAGATCTCCGAGCAGCGCCTCGCGGCCAAGATCGGCCGCACCATCGACGTCCTCGTCGACGAGGTCGACGACGAGGGGGGCATGGGCCGCTCGCAGTGGGACGCGCCCGAGATCGACGGCAGCGTCTTCCTCAACGGCGACGCCGGAGTGAAGCCGGGCGACATCGTCCGCGCCGAGGTGCTCCACGCCGACGAGACCGACCTGTGGGCGGAGCGGGTGTAGGGCGTTTCTGCATTGCGCCCGGGAAGAGTTTTCGCTTTGCGCCCGGCGTCACCCCTGCGGGGAGCCGGCCTCCCGGCGCACTGGGCTGTGCCGGCCCCATCCGACACGCGTTCCGTGCGCCGACCGGCAGCGGCAGACAATTGAATTCCTACCCCTGCGACAGCCGGATCGCGCCGGTCGTCCCATGGCGCTTGGCCTTGTGCTCGGGCTCGACGTGGATGACCGTGCGCGCGCCTTCGACCGTGCGCGCGATCGCCGCCTCAAGCCGGTCGCAGATGACGTGCGACGCCTCGACCGTCATCGTCCCCGGCACCACGAGATGGAACTCGATGAAGGTCGCCCGGCCGGCGTGTCGGGTACGGATGTCGTGCACCTCGAGCGCGCCGTCGCCGCCCGAGCGGATCGCCGCGCGGATGCCGGCCTCGATCTCTGGCGAGGCGGCCTCGTCGAGCAGGCTCGACAGCGACTCGCGCACGATGCGGAAGCCGCTCCAGAGGATGTTGACCGCGACGAGAGCCGCGAGCAGGGGATCGAGGATCGCCCAGCCGCTGAGCGTCGCGACGGCGAGGCCCAGGAGCACGCCGAGCGAGGTCGCGACGTCGCTCACGAGATGCCAGCCGTCGGCGGCGAGCGCGGGCGAGCGCCACGCCTTGCCGCGCGAGATCAGGACATAGGCCCAGAGGGCGTTGAGCGCGGTCGCGGCAAGATTGATCGCCATGCCGAGCCCCGGCGCCTCGATCCGGCGCGGCCGCCAGACGGCGTCCCAGGCAGCCTCGAGCACCAGGATCGCCGCCACGGTGATGAGCACGCCCTCGAGCACGGCCGAGAAGTACTCGGCCTTGTGATGGCCGAACGGGTGCTGCCGGTCGGGCGGCGCGGCGCTGACGCGGATCGCGATCATCGCCGCGATGGCGGTCAGGATGTTGGCGATGCTCTCGATCGCGTCCGAGTAGAGCGCGACGCTGCCGGTGACGTGGTAGGCGAGATACTTGCCCCCCATGACCACCGCCGCGACCACGATGCTCGCGAGCGCGGTGCGGCGGATCAGCGTCTCTGTGGGGGGCGGGATGGAGGGCATGGGTCCGCAATCCGGCCGGCGCGAGGGGCCGCGCGGGCGTGCCGCCCTTGTTCCACATCCGCCCGCGGGGCGCCACCCGCAGCACCGCAGGGCACCCTTGCGACCGACGGCGGAGCCGGGCGCGAGCCCGAGGCGGCGACGGGAGCAGGGGCCCGAGGCGGCGACGGGAGCAGAAGCCCGGCGGCGTCATCCACAGCCTCCGCGCGCCCCCGCCTCGCGCTCGCCCCGAGAATCAGGTGCTTCGAAGCTAGGCCGGAACCCGGTCGGTGGCCGCTCGAGGTCCGCCGAGACCTGAGTGCACCTGGGGTGCATCAGGAGTGTGCCGGGGACGGACCGGCAGCGGCAGAGGAGGCGGGCATGGCGAACTTCACGACGCACATCGCGGTCGGAACCGTGGTCTCCGGCGCGCTCGCGGTGGTCACTCTCGCCGCCGACGTGGTGGCGCCGGAAAATCTGCTCGCGGTCACCATGGCCGGAGTGCTCGGCTCGGTGCTGCCCGATATCGACCTGAAGGACTCCCGCCCGAGCAAGGCGATGTTCTCGGGTCTCGGGATCTTCTTCTCTTTCGCCGTGCTGTTCAACTTCGCGCACAAGTATTCGATCGCCGAAATGCTGATCCTGTGGCTCGGAACCTTGGCGCTGGTGCGCTATGGACTTCACGCCGTCTTCCACCGGCTGGCGGTCCATCGCGGCATCTGGCACTCGATCCTGGCCGGGGCGTTCAGCGCCGCGGCGACCGCGGTCGTCTACTACCACGTCCTCGGCCGCCACGAGGGCGTGGCCTGGCTGGGCGCCGGTTTCCTGATGATCGGCTTCCTGACCCACCTGATCCTCGACGAGATGTACTCGGTCGATGTCATGGATACCCGGGTCAAGGCGTCGTTCGGCACCGCCCTGAAGCTGATCGATCGCCGCTACCCGACCGCCTCGCTGGGCATGGCGGCGGCGCTGGTGCTGGCGATCCTGGCGACGCCGCCGACGGCGACGTTCGTCAACGGGATCGGCTCGCGGTCCATGTGGGCCGAGCTGCACAGCCGCCTGCTGCCGCGCGACAACACCTGGTTCGGCGTCTACAGGCCGGCGGCCGGACGGCGCGCCGAGGGCAATGCCGTCGCCGTGCCGTCGGTCGCGCCGGCGAGCCCGATCGCGACCGGATCTCTGCCTGACAAGGCGCCGGCCGAGGCGGCACCCGCTCCCGCCGCGAAAGACTGACACCTTCGGGACGAGAGCCGCAGCCGGTCGGCGGCCGATCCGCCGTCAGGCGACGGCCCGAGACCGCAGGCCGGCGAGGTAGGTTGCGACCAGATCCTCGACCAGCGGACCGGCGGATTCGGAGGTGATGTTCGAGAGCTTGTCCGCGGTCGAGAGCGAGGTGATGCCGTGGACGCCCGACCACAGGGCGCGCGCGGCGCGCTTCAGGGCGGCGGGGTCGTTGGGGTCGGTCAGCGGCTCGAGCGTCTGCTCGATGCGGGTCATCAGCCCGTCGAGCTTGGTCTGGTACCAGCCGGGGACGGCCTTGCCTGCCGGCATGTGGTGCTCGAACAGCAGGTTCCAGAGCTTGGGGTTCTCGTGGGTGAAGGCGAGGTAGGCGCGGGCGAGCTGGAGCACGCGGGCCTCGGCCCCCGCCGCGGGCGGCAGCTCGCCGAGCCGCGCCGCCAGCCGGTCGAGCAGCCGCGCCTCGATCGTCAGCACGAGGTCGTCGAGGTTCTCGAACACGTTGTAGAGCGTGCCGGGCGAGTATCCGATGCGCCGCGCGATCTCGCGCGCGGACAGGCCCGCGAGCCCGTCGCGCTCGATGAGCTCGGTCGCCGCCTGGAGGATCAGCTCGCGCAGCTCCTCCGCCGTGTGTATCGATCGCCTGCCCATGGATCGCTGGCCCGGATGTCCCTTCGCGAGTTCATGTCTGACGTGGCACATTAATGTGCATGTCGTCGGCGGCAAGTCGTCAGCGAGCGTCGTATCGAGAAACAGTGTTTTCGTATGCAAAGGCAATCATCTACGTATAGCACGCTGCGGCCGCCGGAGCGTCGCCGGATCGACACTAATGGGATGTGGCGTCCGTGCGAAGCCGGATCGCGCGGCGGGCTGCGAACGAGAACGCCGCGAGAACACTTGCGGGACTGCCCACCAAGACGCCGAACGGGCCCGCAGGTGTTGCGGGCCCGTGTCGTCGTGTGGTGCTCGTTTGCGTCTCCGGGCGATGCGCCGGTCCGGCCTCAGGGGCAGGAGAAGTCGCAACGGCTCGCCGAGGTCTGGTGCGATTCGTTGTGCACGCAGTCCGAGCGCGGCGTCAGCGTCGCCTTGTCGTTCCAGGTGATGAAGCCGCCGGAGAGTTGGTCCTTGAGCGGGTTCTCGTTCCAGTTCACGAAGATCGGCGCGAAATTATAGGCCGATTCGACGACGATCACGCGGCTGCCCGGGCTGACGAGATCGGGCGGCAGCGCGTAGGTCGCGCACTTCGCCGGCACCGGCTTCGACTTGTGGGAGTAGGACCACTCGACCTTCGGCTGCTCGCCGGCGGTGATCGGCGCGCGCACCGCGATGACGCCGAGCGACAGCGTGTTGGAGTCGTAGGGCCGCATCAGGTGCTCGATGGCGCGCATCATGCCTTCGAGGTCGCCGTCGTTGAGTTCCTGCTCGCGGGCGATGAGATCGGTGACCATGGCGGTGGCATTGCCGAAGCGGCGGTCGGCGTCGATGGCGCGCGCCACCTCGACCGTGCCGAGCAGCATGATGGCCAGGATCGGCAGCACGAAGGCGAACTCGATCGCGGCGACGCCGCGGTCGTCGGCGGCGAGGCGCCGGGTGAAGTGTCCGAGTATGCGGCGCGGGGCAGCGGCGAGGTGGATGAGCATGGCGGTCTCTCGGTCCTGGTGCCCGTCCGTGATGCGGGCGGCGTTCGGGTCGGCGGGTCGGGCTCGGTCGCGGTCGGGGGTGGTCATGCGGAGGACATCGGCGGTCGGGGGACGCGCCGGTCCGGATCACTCGTAGGGCTCGGTTCGGAATATGGTCGACGCCTGGATCAGCGCGGCGCCGCCGAGCTGGGGCTGGTTGTCGCCGCCCTTGGCCGCCAGCAGCAGCCACGGCATGTGCTCGGCGAGCTCCCATTCGTGGCAGACGGTGACCATCACCACCTCGCTCGAGCCGCCGGTCGACATCGTCAGCGAGTCGGTGGAGTTGCCGGCGGTCTGCCTGAGGCCGCTGCCGCCGTCGGCGATGCAGTTGATCGGCGTCACGTCGGCCCACTGGTCGAAGCTCTGGACGTGGACCTGGATCTTGGAGTTGCACTCGATCATCGACGTCAGGTTGTCGCAGACGAGCTGCTTGAACTCGCCGACGGTCTTGTTCGACTTCTGCATGGCGCCGGTGCGGATCTGGCGCGCGGCGGTGGTGACGGCGTGATTGAGCTGGCTGGTGGCGAGCCAGTAGATGCCGAGGCCCATCACGCTCATGGCGAACAGCAGGAACGGCAGGCCGACCGCGGCGAACTCGAGCGCGGTGGTGCCGCGCTGGTCCGTGCGCCAGCGCGTCAGGCGCGCGAGGAAGGCGCCGGACTGGCGCGCGATCGGGGCCGGGGGTGTGGTACGCATACGCATGTTCCGCTCTCGGCGCGCGAACGACATTTCGCGCGATCCTTGAGCAAAACTCTAATAATGTAGGGGTGAATAATTCATTGATCGCCCGCCGTTTCCCCGATCAGGGTAAACGATTGCGGTCGCCGGTTAAGGCGGCTGCAAGCCGCTCCGGCGCGCCCGTCGCGGGTTTGCGCAGTGTGTGCAGTCTATAGAGTGTGGGTCAGGGCGCACGGGGCGCCGCACCACACGGCGAGGCCGGGCGCCACGGCCGGATGCCGCTGCCCCGCTCCGCTACCCCGCTCCGCTACTCCACCCCGCTACTGGGCGCCGCTCTGGGCCGCGTTCTCCGAGCTCTGGTCGGAGAACTTCGTCTTCTTCTCGGCGTGCTTCGAGATCGTCTCGAAGTACTCCTTGTCGTCGCCGATGACGAGGCTCGGCGAGCAGTTGGGCGTGCAGTTGTAGGAGTTGCGCGAGGCGCCGCGGTGGAGGTTGACCGTGCGCTGCTCGTCGCGCTGGACGACGACGCGCTGGTCCTGGATCACGTTGCGCTCGCCGTCGAGGGCGATGATGTTGGTGATGCCGAAGGTTTTGCCGGTGACCACGAGCAGGTTGCCGCCCTGCACGGCGACGTCGGCGATGGAGGGATTGCCGATGATGACCTCGGCGACCGGTCGCGGCAGGCGCAGGAGCTGCGACTGGTCGTAATGGACCACGAGGTCGCTGGCGCGCGCGTTCGTCGCCTCGAGCGTCACCGCGGCGGTCAGCGTCGATGCCGCGAGCAGTGCGGCTTTCAGCATTGCGACGCTCGACGTCGAATGCGGGGCGAAGGGCAGCATGGGCTCGTTCCTTGTTCCTGGCCTCGTGCCTGGGCTTTCGACGGCCATTAGGTCAGGAAATGGTGAAGGAACTGCAAACGTGCGCGCGCTTCTGGGGCGGCGCCGCGGCCGGATCCTTGCCGCCGGTCGTTGCCGGTCACGCCGTGGGGGCGTGACGCCGCTCGGCGACCCTCTCATGTCGTGACCGCGAAGTCCGCTTCATTCATCCGAGCATTCGGCGGCGGACTTCGCGGTCTGAACGACACTGGCAACGCTGCTTTCCTGGCGTGAATCAGATCGAGAGGTCCGTGCCGGCCTGTCGAGACAGAATGAAACGAACGTCTCGATCATCACGCCAGCGCGGATCGCGGCTCGCGGATCGCCGCGGCGGCCGGACCGGCGGGCAAAGGCGGAAGTGCAAAGCCGCCGTCGGCGAGTGATCGCGGCGGCGCGATGTGGCTTCGGCCCGGACTGTCGGTTTGCTTCGATGTGCATTTCAAGCATAAAGGCGAAGTTAATCGAAGAGTAACAATCATGAGCTGAGGAATCGTGCGATATTGCAAGTATACATCAAGTGCATTAGCTCGGAAGTAATCTATATTTTCTCGTCGATACACCAAAACAACTTAACTCGCACCAATGAATTAACGCAGGGGTGGGGGCGGGCCGTTGCATTTCCTGGCGCTTTAACCGGCATTTAATGGGTCCGGGTGTAGCTTGTCTGCAGTTCAGCAACGAGGGCGCGGGCCCCGTGATGGACCGAACGGCAGCTAGTTCAAATCCTGGATTGGGAGAGAGTACCATGCAGACCATCGCACGCTTCATGAAGGACGAGTCGGGCGCCACGGCTATCGAGTACGGCCTGATCGCCGCCCTCGTCGGCGTCAGCATCATCGTCGGCCTCGAGAACCTCCGCGACGCCCTGAACAACATCCTCGCGCTGATCTCCTCGACCCTCGACGGCGTCTAATTCCGGCGCGAAAGCGCGAAACGCCTGAAAGGTCGAAAGACCGAACAAGCCACCCGGTGCGAAAGCGCCGGGTGGTTTTCGTTCCGGACGCCGGCGGCGCGCGGTCGGGACCAGTCGTCCCCGCACTTCAACGCATTGTTTGGATTGATCGGAAAACGTCGATTTCGGATCGATATCGAGGGGCGGCGCTATGAAAGCGTTTAGGAGGCCGGCCTAGGATGATCGGGATCAGGATGCCTTGCGCCCGGCTTGCCGGCGCACCGAGGCGACCCGCGGCGCTGCCGCGGTTGCCAGCGGCATAAGAGAACCGGGAGAGTGCCATGACGTCCATCTGCCTCGAAGGCCTGCTGCGGACCTTCGCGCGCGACGAGCGCGGCGCCACCGCCATCGAGTACACGCTGATCGCCGCGATGGTCGCGATCGGTATCGTCGCCTCCGTCGAGGATCTCGGGACGACGCTGGCGGCGATCTACGCCCAGGCGGCGGCGCTGCTCGACGCGGTCTGACGGCGCTGGCGACGCGGTGCGCCGGGGGCCCGGGGACGCATCCGCGATGCCCGTTCCGCGGTCGTTGACGAATTCTTCAGCATCCGCGGTCAAACTCGACGGCGAGTAGGTGAGCCGGCCCGGCGCGTGCCGCGGGCTGGCGCGTGATAAGGGGTCGTGTCCCGTGTTCGAGTACCCGCTGCTGTTCATCTTTCCCCTGGCCATGGCCTATGCCGCCGCCTCCGACCTGCTGACGCTGACCATCCCCAACCGCGTCTCGCTCCTGCTCCTCGGCGCGTTCGTGGCGCTGGCCCCGCTGGCGGGCTTCAACTGGGCGACCTTCGGCCAGCATCTCGCCACCGGCGGCATCGTGCTCGCAGTCGGCATCGCGCTGTTCGCGCTCAGGATCTTCGGCGGCGGCGACGCCAAGCTCCTGGCCGCCGCCTCGCTGTGGCTCGGCTTCGACCACATCTCCCTGTTCCTCGCCTACCTCGCCATCTTCGGCGGCGTCCTCTGCGTCGTGATCCTGCTGTTTCGGGCCACCGTACCGGCGGCGGCTCTGCCGCTGACCGAGTGGGAGCAGCGGCTGCACCGGCCGCGGTCGGGCGTTCCCTACGGGATCGCGATCGCGGCGGCGGCCCTCGTCGTCTATCCGAAGACGCCCTGGTTCCTGGCCTTCGCCACCTAGGGTGCCGGGCGACGGCCGG
>JAKAML010000039.1 GCA_021812845.1 Pseudomonadota bacterium | reverse complement strand
CGCTCGCGCCGCCGGCCGCGCGATAGGCGCCGAGCATCGCGCCGAGCCGGCGGACGAGGACGTCGGCCGGGGGCACGGCATAGGCCGCGGCACCCGTCGGGCAGGCGGCGGCGCACTGGCCGCAGCCGCCGCAGATGGCGGGGTCGATGGCGACCGTGTCGCCATCGGGCGCGATGGCGCCGGCCGGGCAGAGGTCGAGGCAGCGCCGGCAGCCGACGCGGCGCGAGCGCGAATGAGCGCAGAGGTCGGGACGGAACGTGACGTAGCGCGGCTTGTCGAAGGTGCCGGCGAGATCGGCGGCGGCGCGCAGCAGGCGCTGCACGGCGGCGCCGTCGCCAGGGTCGGCGCGCAGGTAGCCGGGCCGGAGGTCGCCACCGGCGAAGAGCGGCGGAAGGCCCGAGAGATCGACGACGAGGTCGGCCTTCGACACCGCGCCGTCGCGCGCCGGCCCGAACACGAAGGCGGCGCGCGACGAGGGCGCCGGCGCGGCGAGGCCGTCGACCGCGAGCTCGAACGCGCCGAGATGGCCCTTCGCCGTCCGGATGCGCCCGAGCCGGATCGGGAATGCGACCGAATGGGGCGGTGCGGCGTCCGCGGCATCGCTGAACAGCAGCGTGACGTCGAGGCTGTCGGCCAGCGCGACGGCGGCGTCGAGCGCGGCCTGGCCGCGACCGTAGACCAGCGCGACGCCGCCGCTTTCGAGGGTGACCCCCGCGGGCGGCCGTGCCGCGACACCCGAGCCGGCGATCAGCGCCGCGATCTTCGGGCCAGCCTGCGCACCTTCGCTCGACCAGCCGGCAGTCTCGCGCACGTTGACGAAGGTGAGGCCGGCGGCGTAGCCCGCGTCCTCGGCGACCTCGGTGAAGCGCGGCGCCTCCTGCGTGCAGCAGACCGTGAGCTCCGGCTCGGTCGCTGCCAGCGCCTTGAAGCGGTCGATCTCGGCGCCGCACAACTGGCGGGCGCCGACGATCTCGACGCCGGGGCAGCCGCGCCCGATCCGGCGGCCGTCGAGGCTCATGCTGCCGTCGCACGAGCAGAGCAGCACCTTGCGAGCCGCACCCGGGTTCTCTTGTCCAGCCATGAACACGACCTTCCATCAACGCTGTCGGGGGAGCACGCTGGCGCCGCCGACGCCGTGCTACTATATCCTGGCGGCGGGCAGCCAGCACAATGGGCAGCCGACAGGTTACGCGTGCGTGCCGTCGCGCAAGGGTGGAGCGCGTGCGGCCGGGCGCGGCGCGGCCGCCGACAGCTTATGAGGCATGGACGCATGGGGACGGCGATGGGTTACGGCGCGGGCGGCCACAGAGCCGACACGGAGCTCGACCTGCCGCCGGGCTTTCGCGGCGTGCCCCTGCGCGAGTACAAGACCGCGCTGACCCACGCCGCCGGCCTGGCGGCGAGCGAGGGGGCGGGGACGCTCGTCTTCGTCCGCCGCTTCGATCGTGTCGAGTTCGCGGTCGTGCTCGAGCCCGAGGAGCCGCTCGGCTCGGCCCGGCGCGCGGTCTATGCGGTGCAGAACGCGGCCGCGGACGCGCTCACGGCCCATCTGCCGCCGGAGAAGCTCGTCACATTCGACTGGCCCGATACCGTCCGCATCGACGGCGGCATCGTTGGCGGGCTGACCTTCGCCGCACCCGACGACGCCAGGGCCGATGCGGTGCCCGACTGGATCGTCGTCGGCGTCGAGCTGCGCGCGGTGGTGCCGCTGCGTGGCGCCGGGGCGAACCAGCACGACGTCCACGCCGTCGCCGGGACCGGGCTCGACATCGAGGGCGTCGAGCTGATCGACGGCAATCCGCTGATCGAGAGCTTCGCCCGCCATCTCATGCTCCAGTTCGACCACTGGCGCAGCGCCGGCTTTGCGGCCGTCGAGCGGGCCTATCTCGAGCGGCTCGGTGAGGCGAGGGCGCGCCGGCGCGCGATCTCCGTCACGGGCGACCTCGTCGAGCGCGGCCTCGTGGGCGACGAGGTCATCGCCCGCCACGACCTCGCGGCGGCGCTCGCGGTGCCGCGCTGGCGCGATCCGGCTACGGGGGAGCCCTGGCTGTGACGGGAGCCCTGCCGCATCGCCTGCTGCGCACCATCCGGCTCGACGCCTCGGACGGCTTCGTCTTTCCGCGCGCGGCGGCGGCCGGCGAATGGGCGGTGCCGGGTACCTTCATGTTCTGGGACTGCGATCCGGCGACGATGGCGGGGCGCGACCGGCAGGCGTTCCGTGCCGGGTTCCTCGGCATCGACAGCCTGGGCTGGTCGACGCTGGCGGTGGTCGTCGAGGCGACGGCGGAGGAGTACGCGGCGGCGCTGGAAGCGCTGGCGCAGAAGCTCGCCACCGAGCTCGGCGCGCCCGACCTCATGGCGGCGCGGCTCTGCGCGGCCGAGGAGATCGCCTATGCGGAGGAGCTGGCGCAGCACCCGCCGCAGACGCTCGTGGCGCTCAACCGCAAGCTCGCCGACGACGGCAGCATCTCCGAGCAGTTCCGCACTTTCCACGCCGCCGACGCCCTGCGCGCCACCGCGATGCCGTGCAGCGCCGGCGCCTTCGCGGTCGTAGACGCGGACGCGGCGGACGGCGAGGCTTTCGACAGCGAGGCTGGCGACGGCGGCGGTGCGCCGGGGGGCGGAATCGATCTCGCGGCGCTCGTCGGCGGCCGCGCGCCGGCAACGGAGAGGGAGTGAGCCCGATGACGGATGACGGGCCGGAGTTCTGGACGTCGAGCGGGCATCTCTTCCTCGATCACGACGCGAGCGGCCGGCTGGTCGTCAACGGCGAGTTCATCAAGCTCTATCTGGCGCGGCCGGAGATCGTGCCGCCGGATGACGCCTGTCTCGTCGAGCGTTCGCTCCACGAGCGGCTCATGCGCGATCCCCTGGCGTCGGTGCCGGCGGAGGAGATCGGCGACGTCGCCGACCGCGACGCGCGCGAGAACTGGCGGCATTTCATCGCTTTCCGCGATCATCTCGTCGCTTCCGGCTCGCTCGAGCGCGCCTATGTGACGCTGTTCCGCGAGCAGCGGCCGATGCCGCCGCCTCTGTTCGTCAACCAACTGACGCAGCTCGTGCTGCGCAATGCCCTCGACGGGGAACGAGATCCGTTCCGGCTGCGCGCCGCGGAGCTGCTGTTCCGGCCGCAGCGGCTCACGATTCGCGACGGCATCCCGCTGCTCGCCGACGAGGAGCTGATCGGCGACACCGTGAGCGCACATCACCAGTCGCCGCTGACGGCGGTGTTCGCGGACGCGCGCTCGCGAGACCTCGACGTCATGACGTCCGAGACGGCGGCGGCGTACTTCGCCCGCTCCGACGCCTTCGACATGGTGCTCGATTTCCGCCACGGCGGGGAAGGCCGCGCCGGTCTCGCCCGCGTGCTCGAGCGGTTCATCCTCCACACCGCCGGCGCGCGGGTGACGATCGAACCCCTGGAGCGGCTCGACGGCGCCGAGTGGCGGTGGTTCGTCGGGCTCGACCAGGAGGCGACGGCGATCGGCAACGCGCTGTGGAACGGTGAGGAGCCGGCCGACGACGGGCGGCAGCGGATCGTGGCGCTGTTCCGGCTCGACTTCCTCGATCCCCGCGATGCCATCGCGCGCGTCGCCGGCGCCCCCGTCTACCTCATCCTCGCCATGTCGCCGAACCGCGTCGTGCGGATCAAGCCGCAGAACCTGCTCATGGGCCTGCCGCTGCGCGCCGCCGAGCCGGCGTCGGTCAACTGACGGAGCGCGGCATGATCGAGGAGCGCATCGTCATCGGTCTCGTCGTGGAGCGGCGGCAGATCGACAGCGCGTGGGCCGAGACGCAGATCGAGAGCCACGCCTGGCGTCCGGTCGCCGTGTTCGCCGTGCCGCCCGACGTCGCGCCCTGGACGCCGCTCGGCTCTTCGCCGCGGGGCGCGATGTTCTACGCCGGCGCGCAGGAGATCGCGCTCTACTCGACCGAAACCGGCAACTACCGCGACAACCTCGAGCACGGGACGCCAAAGCTGTGGGTGGTGATGCGGCCCGACGGTGTCGAGCCGCCGGTCGAGATCGTCGCCGTTACCGCCGACCCGGCGGAAGGGGAGGGCCACACCGAAGCCGGCTCGAACGTGGTCGAGACGATCGACATGCCGCCGGAGGTGGCGGCCGAGGTGGCGGCGTTCGTCGCCGAGCATCACGTCGAGCGACCGATGGTGAAGCGCAAGCGCGACCGTCAGCCGCCGGAAGGCGTGCGGCGGATCGGCGGCGCGCGGCACGGCGCGCCGGGCGGCGGCGCAGGTGGCGGCGATGGAGGCGAGGGATGAGCCGCGAGGGTGGCGAGAGGTTCCTCGACCGCTGGTCGCGGCTGAAACGCGACCCGGCCGGCGAGCAGGCGCCCCCGCCGACGGCCGAGCCCGAGAACGCCGCGGCCGCTCCGCCGGGGCTCGCCGGGGCGCGGACGGAGGCCGGGCACGCCGTCGCCGACGGAACCACCGACGACCGGGCGATCGCGGCCGGCGATGCGGACGGAGGCGGGCCGCCGCTGCCGTCCGTGGACGACCTGACGCCGGACAGCGACCTCTCGGCATTCTTCCGCAAGGGCGTGCCGCAGGAGCTGCAGAGGTTGGCCATGCGGCGCATGTGGACGCTCGATCCCGGCATCCGCGATTTCATCGAGATGGCCGAGAACCAGTACGACTTCAACCTGCCGGGCGGCGTGCCGGGGTTCGGCGAGCTGTCGCCGGGCACCGATCTCGGCCAGCTCCTGGCGCAGGCCATCGGCTCGGGTCCGGCGGCGACGCCCGCAGCCGAGCCGGGCTCGGCTGCGGAGGGGGCACCGGCGGCCGCTATCGCGTCCGTCGACACCCGCGACGCGGGTGGCGCCATCGCCCAGGACGACACGGGCGAGGCACCCCCCATGACGCCGGACCGCCCGACGCCTCCCGAGGTCGGCAGTAGCGGCGCGGTCGAGCCGGTACTCGCCGGGGCTGGCGAGGGGTCCCTCGCGACCGCCGGCCGTGTGGCCGGCGGGCCTTCCGCCGATGGTGACGGGGCTCCGGCCGACGGTCTGCCGACGCGTCGGCGCCACGGCGGCGCGCTGCCGCTCTGACGGCGGGCAGCCGGGGCACCCCTTAGGCTCGAGCCTGGTGCAACCCCGCTGAAGTTGGTGTTCACCCAGGCCCGCGATACGGCCCGATCGCGACGCGCACGCATCAGGTTCGCTTATGCTGCGGCACCGCAAAAGCTCTACGACTTTCGTCTAGTGATCCACCATAGGCACTTCCTATGGTGCGACATAATGGTACACCTTCGACCAGCTTCAGCGGAATAACGGGTAGCTAAAAAATGACCCAGCCGCAGCGGGAGGACGTGCGAGACAGGGGCGTGACGCTGGCCATCGATGCGGCCGGCGGTGTTGGCCCGTTGGCGCGCAAGCTCGGCATTTCCCAACCTTCGGTTTCCGGCTGGACCCGTGTTCCTGCGGAGCGTGTGGCGGCCGTCGAAGCCGCGACCGGTGTGTCGCGAGCCCTGCTGAGGCCCGACCTTTTCGCGACGGGCACGTCCGCTACCGCTCCCTCCAGCGCGACAGCTCGTAAGCCCTGCGGCGACGATCTGGCCATGGCGCGTGCGCGCGAGTACCTGCTGCTGGCGGCGCTGCTGACCCGGCCGCCGTCCCAGGCGCTGCTCGATGAACTGTCGCAGGTGACGGGCGACGCGACGGCACTCGGCCTTGCCCACATCGGGTTGGCGGAAGCCGCCGCGGCGACGACGGACGGCGCCGCCGGGCGAGAGTACTTCAACCTCTTCATCGGCGTCGGGCGCGGGGAACTCCTGCCCTATGCCTCGTACTACCTCACGGGCTTCCTCAACGAGCGGCCGCTGGCCCGCGTGCGGGAGGATATGCAGCGGCTCGGTGTCGTGCGCCGTGCCGGCGTCTACGAGCCCGAGGATCACATCGGCTCCCTGTTCGAGGTGATGGCCGGTCTCGTCACCGGCGAGTTCGGCCGCGGCTCCATCGACCCGGGTGATTTCCTCAGGCGGCACGTCGTGCCGTGGGGCGAGCGGCTGTTCGCCGATCTCGCCGTCGCGGAGAACGCGAAGTTCTACAAGGCCGTGGCCGAGGTCGGCCGCGTGTGGCTGGAGATCGAGACGGAGGCGCTGAGCTTCCGGTCGTGATGCCGACCAGGGTCCGGGCAGTGTCCGGCGCCGGGTCGGGACTGACGAACAGAGAGGGTTCGACAGGTTCGAGCCGAGCGAGATTTTCGCGGAGGAGGAGACGATGAGCAAAGCCACGAAGGACCAGGGGCTCGGTCGCCGCGAGTTCCTGCGCGCGCTGGGCGGAGGTACCGCGGGCGTCGCCACGGTGGCGGTCGCCGGCGTCGTCGCCATGCCGGCGGCCGAGGCCGCGGAGAGCGCCGCCGACCGCAAGAAAAAGCGATACCAGGAAACCGACCACGTGAAGGCCTTCTACCGCACCAATCGGTATTGAGCTGATCCGGGAGAACGACCGTGCTGATCAAACGCAAGACTGCCACCGTGCGTCAGACCCGGCTCGCCGGGCCGGGTATCGGCCACGACGTGGGCCACGGCCCGTCGGGCGCCGCGAACGTCATCGACCGCCGCTCCTTCCTCGCCCGCTCCGGCCTCGCGGCCGGCGCGCTCGCGGGAGTCTCGTCGCTGGGCTTCTCGACCGTGTCGAAGGTCGAGGCGGCTCCGGCCGGAGCCGCGGGTGGCGCCGTGACGCTGAAGAAGAACATCTGCACCCACTGCTCGGTCGGGTGCACCGTCATCGCCGAGGTCCAGGAGGGCGTGTGGACCGGCCAGGAGCCTGCCTGGGACAGCCCGATCAACCGCGGCACCCACTGCGCCAAGGGCGCGGCAATCCGCGAGATCGTGCACGGTGACAGGCGCCTCAAATATCCGATGAAGCTGGTCGACGGCCAGTATCAGAAGATCTCCTGGGCGCAGGCGCTCGACGAGATCACCAAGAAGATGATGGAGATCCGCGAGAAGTCGGGCGCCGAATCGGTATGGTGGCTCGGCTCCGCGAAGTTCACCAACGAGAGCGCCTACCTGTTCCGCAAGTTCGCCGCCTTCTGGGGCACGAACTCGTGCGATCACCAGGCGCGCATCTGCCACTCGACCACGGTCGCCGGCGTCGCCAACACCTGGGGCTACGGCGCGCAGACCAATTCCTACAACGACATCCGCAACGCCAAGACCGTGATCTTCATGGGCTCGAACGCGGCGGAGGCACATCCGGTCTCGCTGCAGCACATCCTGACCGGCAAGGAGATCAACCGCGCCAACGTGATCGTGTTCGATCCGCGCATGACGCGCACGGCCGCCCACGCCACGGAGTACGTCCGCTTCCGCTCCGGCACCGACATCGCCGTGGTCTGGGGCATCCTCTGGCACATCTTCGAGAACGGCTGGGAGGACAAGGACTTCATCAAGGCGCGCGTCAACGGCATGGACGAGATCCGGGCCGAGGTGAAGAAATACGACCCGAAGACGGTCGAGGACGTCACCGGCATCCCCGGCGAGCAGCTCAAGAAGGTCGCCGAGACCTTCGCCAAGCAGCGCCCGTCGACCTTCATCTGGTGCATGGGCGGCACCCAGCACACGGTCGGAACCGCCAACGTGCGCGCCTACTGCGTGCTGCTCCTGGCCACCGGCAACGTCGGCGCGCCGGGCACCGGCGCCAACATCTTCCGCGGCCACACCAACGTGCAGGGCGCGACGGATCTCGGCGTCGACGTCGTGACGCTGCCCCTCTACTACGGTCTCGACGACGGCGCCTGGCGGCACTGGTCGCGGGTCTGGGAGGTGGACTTCGATTGGCTCGACAGCCGCTTCGACAAGAAGGACGCGCCCGACGGCAAGAAGATCAACTATCGCACCGTGCCGGGCATTCCCTCGACGCGCTGGTTCGACGCGGTCACGCTGCCGAAGGACCAGGTCGACCAGAAGGACAACGTGAAGGCGGCGATCGTGTTCGGCCACGGCGGCAACACCGTGCCGCGCATTCCGGAGATGGTGAAGGGGCTCGGTGCGCTCGAGCTGCTCGTGGTCGCCGATCCGCATCCGACCAACTTCGTCTCGCTCGGCAACCGCAAGAACGGGACCTACCTGCTGCCGATCGCCACCTCGCTCGAGCAGCACGGCTCGCGCACGGCGTCGAACAGGTCGATCCAGTGGGGCGAGAAGATCGTCGAGCCGATCTTCGAATCCGCGATCGACAACTGGGTCATGCTCGAGATGGCCAAGCGGCTCGGCTTCGCCGACAAGATGTTCAAGAACATCAAGATGGTGAAGGGCAAGTTCGGTGACGAGCCGGAGGCCGAGTCGATCCTCGCGGAGATCAACCGCGGCGGCTTCTCGACCGGCTACTGCGGCCAGTCGCCGGAGCGTCTCAAGGCGCACATGAAGCACCAGGGCGCCTTCGACATCGTCACCCTGCGCGCCAAGCCGGACGCGCCGGAGGAGATCAAGGGCGACAACTACGGGCTGCCGTGGCCGTGCTGGGGCAAGCCCGAGCACAAGCATCCCGGCTCGCCGATCCTCTACAACACCAATCTGCCGGTGAAGGACGGCGGCGGCACCTTCCGGGCCCGCTTCGGCGTCGAGCGTGTCATCAAGTCGAAGCAGAAGGACGCGAAGGG
>JAKAML010000038.1 GCA_021812845.1 Pseudomonadota bacterium | reverse complement strand
GGACGTTGGCACGCACCGAGACGTTCATGCCGACGTAGCCGGCAATGCCCGACAGCACGGCGCCGATCAGGAAGCCGATGGCGACGAGCTTTCCGAGCAGCAGCCAGGCCAGCGCGAAGATGAACGCGCCGACGACGGCGATGGTCGTGTACTGGCGGTTGAGATAGGCCGAGGCGCCCTCTCGGATGATACCCGCGATCTCCTGCATCCGCGCGTTGCCCGGATCGGCCTTCATGACCTGCTGGATGGTGACGAAGGCGTAGACGAGTGAAAGCAGTCCGCAGGCGATGATCGCCCATTGGATCGTGGTCATCGGCTCTTCCCCCTTGCGTCCCGGATACGGGTGTCCCGGGAATGGCCCGGTCGTGTCCGGGATTGGAATGTCGCTCGGTCCCGGTCGAAGACGGGCCGGGTCGCAGGCGGGCGCGGCCGAGGACGGGTCCGTCCGCCGCCGGGACGCGGCGACGGGAAGCCGGACCTGACGCCGCACGCCGGACGAGTCGAGCGCGCGGACCATGCCAAATGTGCCTCAGCGTTGCAACAGAGGCACAATTGCCATTTGGTCGGGTTGTCGCACCCCGTGTGGAGGCCGCCCGCGGCACGGCGACTTCTCACGACGTCGCAATCCCACAAGCACGAAGGGCACCGGTACGCCGGTGCCCTTCTCTCGACTCTCGTCGCTTTCGCCGCAGCTCGCGCTGCTTACCAGTGCCGCCAATACCGCCGCTTGTACTTCCGCTTCTTGTAGTAGTAGCGCGGCGTGTAGTAGTACGGCGAGCCGTAGTAGTACGGGTAAGGGCTATAGTATCTGTAGCCGTAGTAGCGCGGATAGCCGAAGCCGAGGCTGAAGTGGATCCCGCCCCGGCGGCGGTAGTGGACGTTGTCGACCAGCCCCGAGCCGACCCGCGCATCGGCGGCGGCACCGGTCATGGCGGCCCCGGCTGCGCCGGCGGCGGACGCCGCCGATGCCGGAGGGCTCACAAGGGCCGCCAGACCCGCGACGACTGCGGTCGCGGCGACGGCCGAGAGTTTGCGCATCACGTGCTCCTTTCCTTGTCTGAGCCCCGGCAGGGACCCGCATGATCTACTAACGTATTCAAGTATCCCGTGGTTTCAACCCGAAAGGCCGCGCCGGACCGGCCGGCGCGCGAATTCTTTCCCGCTCCGTCCGGGTGCGGCGTGGGCGAAGCCCTTCCTCCACGATCACACCTGCGTTACGAGGGCGCCGGAGCATCGTCCGCGACAGCCGATCGGGCCGTCCGGAGGACCGATGGTGGCGGGACGGGCGGCGGAAGCACGGACGTCCGACCCGTGACCGGCAGCCTTGGGAGGACAAAACGTTGGATATTCTCGAGATCCTGCGGCGGGCGCAGGGCGGCGACGCCGTCGCCAACCTGGCGCGCACGTTCGCCGTCACACCCGCCGCTGCCGAGGCGGTTCTCGACAGCGTCGTGCCGCAGCTTTCGCGCCGGATCGAGCGCAACACGCTGAGCCGCGGCGGCGTCGCCGACATGGTCGGCGCCATCGGCCGGGCGGCGGACGCCGGCTACCTCGACGATCCCAATGCACTGTCCGACCCCTCGGTCCGCCAGCAGGGCATCGGCATTCTCGACCAGATCCTGTGGAGCAAGGACCGCAGCCGCGCCGTGGCGCACCGGGCGGCGCAGTCGTCGGGGCTCAGCGCGGCGATCGTCGAGCAGATGCTGCCGGTCATCGCCGCCATGGTCATGGGCGGGTTGGCCAAGGGCGTCGGCGGCGGCCTCGGCGACATCCTGTCGAGGATACCCGGGCTTCCGGGCGGCGGATCGGGGCTCCCGGGCGGGGGCCTTCCGCAAGGCGGCGGACCGCTGTCGATGCCACGCGGCGGCGCTGGCACCGGCTGGGGCGACGACACGCCGGGCGGCAACCGTGGCCACGGCCCGCTGCCCATGCCCGGCACCGGACCGGCGGGCGGGTTCGGCGACCAGAGCCCGCTCCCCGTCCCCGGCAACGCCCCGGCGCCGCGCGGCGGCTACGACACGGACGGCCGCAATCCGCTCGACGATCTTTCGGATGTGATCCGGCGCGGCGGCCAATCCGTGCCCGGCACCGGCGGCGGCACGCTGGCCACCATCGTCCGCGGCATCCTCGCCGCCGTGCTCGGCTTCCAGAACCGCGGCGTCTTGAGCTGGATCATCCGCTACGCAGTGCTGCGCTACGGTGGCAGTATCGTCCGCTGGCTGCTCGGCGCCGTCCTCGGGCGGCGCGCCTGACTGCGACCCATCGTTGATGGCCGATGCCGCGACCCGACGTCTTCGTAACGAAAATGATCGGGGCCGGAGCATGGGCGATGCTCCGGCCCCGATCGTCGCGAGAGAGAACGAAAATGCGAGTTCGGGACTGATACCGGCCGAGCGTGAATGTCCGATCGACAGATCACTTGCAGGGGCGGGCCTCGATCTCGCAGCCCCAGCCCGACGGCGACTGGGTGCAGCCGATCTTCTTGGCCGTGGCCTTGTTGAAGTTTGCCCAGGTGGTGCCGTACTCGAACGCCGTGAACCCGGCCCAGTCCTTGATGGCGGCCGCGGTGGCGGACTTCTTGTCCCGGTGCCCGGCGCTCGATCCATAGTGGGTATGGTCGGCGTAGCAGGTCAGTTTTCCGACCCGCTTCCACTCGTGCATACTGGCAAGACCGGTCTCGTCGGCCGAGGCCGCGAAGGATGTAGCAGCGACACATGCTGTCGCGATCACCGGGATCGCTACGACTGAAAACGAAAGTCTCGCCATTTCTGGCCCTCCGCTGATCTTCCCGCCAAGCTCGCTGAACGAGTGAACGGTGCCAGATTCAGCGCACGAGGCCGAGACGAGTTCCGTCGCGGGCGGCGAAATCTCATAAACCCGTGCAATCGCGACACAGCCCGGAGGCGAGCCCGATCCGGATCGGCACCAGAAGCCGGCCGACCGGCGCCCGAGGGCGTCACCGCCGGCAGGGCCGCGCCTTCAGGTTGCACGACCACGTGTCGCCCCGCGCCCCTCGTGCCGCCGCGCAGTCCAGGTGTGCGTCGGCCGCCAGCGCCGGATCGCCCCACGCCGCGCCGTATTCGGCCGCCGTGAACCGGCGCCACGAGGCCCTGACGGTCGCCTCCGCCGCGGCGCGCGTCGGCCAGGCGCTGCTCGACTTGTAGTGCCAGCGGTCGATCATGCAGAGGCGGCCACCCTCGATCCGCTGCTTGTGCAGCCGGTCGAGCCCCGCCTCGGCGGCGCCCGCCATTGTCACCGCCGCCGTCGCAGTCCCGAACAAGATGCGCATCGGCGCTCCGCTCCGACGTGTTGACCCGGAGAGGAATGCAGGTCGCTCGGCGGCCGCTTCCAGCGCGCATTCGGAACGTGATTAACGCAGCATCGTCAAAGTGTTCACTTGATCGCTACGACCTGGATCTCGACCAGCATCCGTGGGTCGACCAGCTTGGCCTCGACGCAGGCGCGGACCGGCGCGTTGGCCTCGCCGCCGACCCACGGGATCCACGCCTCGTTCATCGCCTCGCGGTGGCGAATGTCGTTGAGCCAGATGGTGGCGGAGACGACCTTCGATTTGTCGGTGCCGCAGAGCGCCAACAGACGGTCGATCTCGGCCAGCACCTCCGCCGTCTGTCCCTTGGCGTCGCGGCCGAGGTCGGCGGGCACGATGCCGGCCGTGGTCACGATCCCGTTCGCCTCGACGACCTTGGCGTAGACCTTGTTCGCCTCGTGCCGCACGATCGCCATGTGCTCCCCGCTCTCTCGCTGCCGCTGTGATTGACGCTGGTCGCCGTCGTCGGCGCGGGCGGTCTATAGCGGGTGAATGCGCGGCGCGCCAGTACCACGGCGAGTACCGAAGCGAGCATCGCGGTGCGTGCCACCACCGCTTCCCGGCGGCCGAGCCGTCAGAGCGCCGGCTCGCTGTGGACGCGCCGGCCGTCCACCTCGAGCCCCTTCAGTGCCGCCGTGCCGTCGCGCCCGACCGCCACCACCGCGCGGATGCGCTTCTCGCCGACCTGCTGCTCGAGCACTTTTCCGGTGCCCTCCGGCACGAAGAAGCTCTCGATCCCGTAGCGGACATGGATCGGCGCGCCCGCGCGGCCGCGCCCGGTCCAGCGGTCGGTGCGCCCCTTGAGCACGATCTCGCTCTCGGCCACCGCCTTCGGCATCGCGGGCGCCGCCTTCGCAACCTGCCACTTGCCCGTCGCGTCGCGGGCCAGGGTCACATAGAGCGGCTGCGCCTTCGTCGGCTCACCCTCGAGCCGCGCACCGTCGAACCGCGACACCTCGTAGTTGAGGATCACGTAGTCGCCGCGGAACAGGCTCCTGGGATCGACCGGGATCACGTCGAGCACGATCTCGCGCCCGTTCCGCAGCAGCCCGACCCGGTCCCACACCATCCAGCCGAGCACCAGCAGCTCGGCCGCGACCACCGCGCCGATCGCCCGCCACGTCGTCATCCGCGACAACTGCGGCATGAAGCCGGTCACGTTCATCGTCCGCCTCCCGCGAGCTGCGTCCGCTCGTTGATCCGCCACGCCAAGGCCGCCAGCATCAGCACCACGATGCCGGTCGCGAGGAAGAACAGCGACGACCCGAACAGCGTGCCGATGGTCTTGAAGTAGATGCCGAGCACCTCGACCGAGAACGCCGCATAGCCGAGCCACAGGATGCCGCGGTGCCCTGTTCGCGCGCCCCACGCGATCACCGCCATCAGCGCGCCGAGCGTCAGCACCGCGAGCAGCACCAGCGAGACGAGCGAGGTCGTCTCGATGAACTGCATGGCGTAGGCGCCGGCGAACGCGGTGCCCATGCCGAGCCCGACCAGCGTCGCGGCGTCGACCGGCATCCTCACGGCGAGGTGCGCGAGATCGGCGCGCGTCAGCACGACGCCCGCCGCGGCCACCGCAAGTCCGATCACGACCACGAGCTGATGGGCGTGTCCGTCGTTGAGCAGGTAGCCGAGCGCCACCACCCACACCGCGAGCGCGAGCCCCACGGCCTTCACGCCCTGCTCCCAGCCGCGCGCCGCCGTCACCGCGCCGATCGCCACGGCCGCCGGCACGAACCACAGGTGCACCCCGCCGGTCACGGCCGTCTCCCAGCCGCTCCACAGCCCGGCCAGCACCAGCGCAGCACCGAGCGACGGATTGGAGCCGACGAGCGCACCGGTACCGAACGCGCCGAGAGCCCACGTCAGCACCGCGTCGGGCGGGTTGCCTTCCATGTGGTACATCTGCGCGATCAGCATGATGCTGGCGCCGAAGATGGCGACCCCGAGCAGCAGCGCAGCGTGCGCGAACGGCTGCAGGCCGCGCGCGAACAGTAGCCCCGCGCCGCCGTAGGCGCCGACGAGGCCGGTCGCCAGCAGCAGGAGCCGCGCGAGCTTCGACATCTCCTGCCAGTTGGCGGCGACGAAGCTCATGGCCGCGAAGCCGAGCAGAACCGCGCCGAGCACCGCGAGCGCGCCCGAGAGCCCGAACATGGGCCGCCGCGCCGCGATCTCGGCCCGGATCGCCGTCTCGCCTTCGGCCGTCACCCAGCCGGCCGCGCGCCACCGCGCCAGATCCCGCTCGAGCCGCCGGTCCTGTCTCCACATCGACGCCACCTCGTTACTGAACAACGTATATTTATTGAACGTCGATCATTCAGTCAAGCCCCACCGAATGTAGAGCCGATCCTGCGGTTACGACATCCGAGTTTTCCCGAGGGCAACCCGTGCCGAGGCCGCGGCCCGGTCGCGGCCGGGTCAGCGCTCGGCCACCGCGCGCGGACCCTGGCCGTGCCGCTCGAGGACGCCCCGCGCCTTCTCGACCACGGCATCGGCGATCGCCGCGTGCCCCTCGGCGGTCGGATGGAACGCGCCCGAGTAGGTCGCCGCCAGCATGAGCTGGAACCACGAGAACGTCTCGAGCTTCAGCGCCTTCTGCAGCACCGAGCCGGCGACGTGGAAGTTTCCGGTCAGGAAAGCGTCGTTGGGAGTCCGGAACCAGCGCTGGCGCGAGACGTAGGGCGCGTAGTCGGCCGGGTTGAACGGATGCCAGCCGTTCTCGGTCATGCGCGGCAGCCGCAAGTCGTCGGCGAGCGAGAAGGCGTTGTCCGTGAAGCCCGCGCAGATGCCGCGGCCGAGGAACTCCCGGCGGTGGCGGTCGACCACCGTCCAGCCGTGCGCCTTCGCACTCGTGCGCATGATCTGGTCGAGCCGGTCGGCGACCGCCGAGCCCTCGCGCGCCTTTGCTGCCGACAGTTTCAGCGCCGGCGCCACCTCCATGCCTGCCCAACCGTCGGGGCACACCTCCTTGCCGTCCGAGAGCAGCGCCAGCGCCGGATAGGAGGTCAGGATCACCCGGTCGCTCTCGTCCCAAGGGATGTGCAGGATGTTGTGCGCGGCCCGGTTCAGCGCCTTGTAGCGGTCGCCGAGGGCGGCCAGCGCCGTCTTGGCCTGGGCCTGGCCGTGGACGTGACCGATCCAGCCGCCGAGGCTCTTCAGCATGGACGCATCCTCGAGCACGGCGTTGGCGACGAGCCGCGAGAAGCCGATGTCGTTGCCGCCGATCGAGACCAGCAGCAGATCGATCCGTCGCGCTTCCTCGACCGCGCACTTCCGGAGCACGAGCCCGCCCTTGAGGTCCGCGATCACGCCCCGCATGTGATAGGCCTCGGGCAGATCCTGCATCGGCGCCTCGGCCTTGCCGCACTGTGCCTCCGCGATGGCCGAGATCTGCGACAGGTCGGGCGGGTTCGGCACCCACTCGTTGCCCTTGTAGCGCAGGAACAGACCGGCCGTGACCTCGGCGCCCGAGCACGCCACGCCGACGAACGTCACCGCCCGGTGCGGATCCTCGATCGCGAGCTGCAGCGCCGCACGCGCCTGATACGAATAGAGCGAGCGGTGGCACGCCTGGTCGAGCCAGCGCGCATTCTCGGCGATGAAGTCCTTATCGCCGATCTGCTTCCACGCCCCGACCCGCGCCGGATAGCCGGCGAGATCGGCCTTGCCGTAGTCCGCCGCCCGCTCGCGCGAAAACCGCACCGGCACGTCCGGATTGCCCTCGCCCGAGCCGAAACTGTCGCCCATGCCGGCGATCAGCAGGTCGCGCACCTTGATCGTCGTCTCCGCCACCTCACGGCCGCCGATCTCGACCGTGACCCTGGCCCCCTTGGGATAGGGCACGTCGATCCGCATCGGATCCTTGCACGGCTGCGTCACCACCGTGCCGCGCGACGCCTCGCCGCCGAGCGGCGCGGTCGACCACGTGCACGCCACCTCGCCCTCGTCGACGCCCTTGATCTCCGCCAGGACGGGGTGGCTCCGCGGTTCGATGTACGCTTCGCCCGAATCGGAACAGGCGTGCAGGTTGCGCTTCTGATCCCAGCACGTCTTGCCGACCATGGTCGCCGCCCAGCCGTCGGCATGTCGGGCCGAGAGGGCGCGCTCGGCCTCGAGCACGGGACTTCGACGTTCCTCACCGGTCAGAGCCAGGAACGTCTGGCGGTGGATCTCGGTGTCGGCGGCGTCGGCGAAGAAGCGGAACGGGTTCTCGACCCGCCAGGCGATCGTCGGTATGGCGGCGACACCGGCCACCCGCGGCGGCGCCTGCAAATCGCCGGCCGCGCGCGCGGCGCCCGGGTGACCGGCGAGCACCGCCGGCAGCAGCACGGCTCCCAGAAACCAGGCGCCCGGTCGAGTTGTCGTCTGCCGCATTCTCGTCGTTCCCGTTCCGTCTCCCGCGGCACGCCCCTCCGGAGGGCGGCCTCGCCGCGACCCGCGTCCGTCCTCAGTCAGATCCTCTTGCGGCGATGGGCGCGCCAGAGGGCCCATGCCCGCCGGAGCGGCGAGACACCCCGCCCGGCGCTACCTTCAAGAGCGCGCAAATGGGGCTCGACAAGGGCACACGGCAGAATTGCGGCAACGAGTCCGTGGGCAAATTCTGCCTGATTTTCACGCAGCTCCGCGAGCGCCGCGCCGGCCGCGCGCACGATCTCGTGTTTCTCCGCGCCTCCGTCGTCCGCGAGCCGCATCAGGCCGTAGGCGCGCCCCGCCCCGGCGAGCGCACCATCCGCCGGCGGGCCCTCGGCCACGCCGAGGATGCGCGCCGCCAGCCGGAACGCAACTTCCTCGCGCGCCGCGACGTGCGCCCGAACCGCCGCCGCGTCGCCGATCCCCCGGCCGACCTCCGCCATCCGCGCCTCGACCGCCGCCGCGAGCAGCCCTGTGTCGAGGCGGCGCCTTCGCGCCGTCTCCCCGAGCGCGTCGGCCAGCGGATGCCCCGTCCGCCCGCCGGCAGCGGAGCCGTCGATGGCGTCGAGCCACCACCGCAGCCGGATTTCACCCAGGAGCGGCTCGGTCGCGATCGCGGGCACGCGCCCGATCTCGGCCAGGAACGCCGCCAGCAGTACCAGGTCGTCACGCGCCGCGCGGGGAGCGAGCAGTGCCGCGAGATAGCGATCAGGCTCCAGCGCCCGCGCGCTGCGAACGAAGTCCGTGCTCTGATCCACGTCGCCCATCCCCGAGCCATGCCTCAGCCGCGCGCGTCCTGCAACCGCGGTTGCCCGGAATACCCCGGCCCGGGCATCGTAACGCCTCCTGCTCTATGGACCGCCACGCGCCCTGGCCTTAAGACGGCGCGACCACACCGAACAACTGCGGGGGACCGCCGTGCACGACCTGAAGTCCATCCGGGACAATCCTTCGGCCTTCGACGCCGCCCTGAGGCGGCGCGGGCTCGAGCCGTTGTCGGCGAAGATCCTCGCCCTGGACGAAGCCC
>JAKAML010000037.1 GCA_021812845.1 Pseudomonadota bacterium | reverse complement strand
CTTCGCCGCCTTCTGGATCGCGTCCTCCATGGCCTGGATCACGATCTTGCGGTCGATCGTCTTCTCGCGTGCGACCGCATCCGCGATCTGCAACAGCTCGAGACGGTTGGCGCTGACACCTGCGATCGCCATCGGTCCTAGTCCTCCTCGTCGTCGAAATCGGCACCGTCGTGGGCGGCGGCGCCCTGCTTCATCGTCTTCTTGGCGCGGGTCAGCGCCTCGCGGATCAGCTCGTCGGTGAGCACCAGCTTGGCGTCCTTGACGAGCGCGATCGGAAACCCGAGCACCGCGCGTCCCGCTTCGCCGAGATCGACCTCGATCCGCGCCTCGCCGTCCTCGAACCCCTCGAGCCGGCCCTTGAAGCGCTTGCGCCCGTCGACCGGCTCCGTGAGCTCGACTTTCGCATCGTAGCCCGCCCAGTCCTCGAAGTCAGAAGGCCTGACGAGCGGCCTGTCGATGCCGGGCGAGGAGACCTCGAGCCGCCAGGCGCCGGGGATCGGATCGCGCACGTCGATCAGCGGCGAAATCTGCCGCGAGATCGTCTCGCAATCGTCGACCGAGATCGTCCCGTCGGGACGCTCGGCCATGATCTGGACGGTTCTCGTGTCGCCGCCGGCGACGTGGACCCTGACCAGCCGGAAGCCCAGATCCTCGAGCGCGGGCTCGACCAGGGCGGCGAGCTCCGCCGCCAGCCCGCTCTCCCTGAAAAAGCGATGCGTGTCCGCGCCGCTTCCGCTCGATGGCATGAGATTCCGTGGTCCTGAGATGTTCCTGCACGCCCGCGACCACGGCGCGCCGCCAAAACAAAAAGAGCGGATCCGGAGGATCCACTCTCAGAGTTGAGATGATCATGAGCAGTTGAAGATTACGAGATTGTGACGTCCGGTGCAACAGGATTCTGTCGAACCGTTCATCATTCGGTGCGCGTGAAGCGCAAGAAATAGCCACGCCGACCCTCGCGGCGAGCCTTCTGCTCGTAGCGGGTCTCGGGCCAGTCGGCCGGTCGCTCGCGCCAGTCGGCGGGACGCTCCGCGGTCCATCGGAAAGCCTCGTGGCGCATCAGTGCGATCAGCATCGTCCGTGCGTAGTCGCCGATATCGGTGGCGAGGCGAAGCTCGGCGCCCGGTTTCATGACCCGCGCCAGGAGGTCGAGCAGCGGTGTCGCGACGAGCCGCCGCTTGACGTGCTTTCGCTTCGGCCACGGGTCGGGAAAGAGCACGAACGCCCGTGCCACCGAGGACGGCGGCAGGGCGCGCAGCAGCGGCCGCACGTCGTCGGCAAGAAGCCGGATGTTGCCGAGCCGCTGGCTTTCGATCGCGCTCAGAACCTTGACGACGCCGTCCTCGAAAGGCTCGCAGCCGATCAACGTGACGCCGTGGTGGTGCGCCGCCTGCCACACCAGATGCTCGCCGCCCCCGAAGCCGATCTCGAGCCACAGCGCCGTGCCGTCCTCGAGCATCGGCCGCACCACGTCGACGGCGTTGTCGGCCCCGATCCGCAGCATCGGATAGAGCGACCCGAACAGCCCCGCCTGTCGCGCGCTCGGCTTCCGTCCCCGGCGCCGGCCGAACGAGCGCAGCTCGCGGTCGCTCTCCTCCGGCCGGTCGGCGCTCATGATGCGGCTCCCGCAGCTCGTGGCGTCCGCCCCGCCGCGACGGGGGCCTCGACGGCGTGCGGCCGCGCCCCCTCTGGATACGGGTGGTGAAGCGCCGCCTCCGCAATCCCGTTCGTGCGCGGTCTCAGACCGCCTTCTTGATCGCTTCGGCGAGGTCGGTCTTCTCCCACGAGAAGCCGCCGTCCTTGTCCGGCGTGCGGCCGAAGTGGCCGTAGGCCGCGGTGCGGGCGTAGATCGGCTTGTTGAGGTCGAGGTGCTCGCGGATGCCGCGCGGCGTCAGATCCATCACCTTGCCGACCGCCTTCTCGATCGCCGCCTCGTCGACCTTCCCCGTGCCGTAGGTGTCGACATAGATCGACAGCGGCTTGGCGACGCCGATCGCGTAGGAGAGCTGGATCGTGCAGCGCTCGGCGAGGCCGGCGGCGACGACGTTCTTGGCCAGGTAGCGCGAGGCGTAGGCGGCCGAGCGGTCGACCTTCGTCGGATCCTTGCCCGAGAAGGCGCCGCCGCCGTGCGGCGCAGCGCCGCCGTAGGTGTCGACGATGATCTTGCGGCCCGTCAGACCGCAGTCGCCGTCGGGCCCGCCGATGTAGAACGCCCCGGTCGGATTGATGTGCCAGACCGTGTCCTTGGAGATCCAGCCCTCGGGCAGAGCCTTGCGGACGAACGGCTCGACGATGTCGCGCACCTGCTTGGACGACAGGTCTTTCACGACGTGCTGGTGCGAGACGACGATCGCCGTCACCCCGACCGGCTTCCCGTTCTCGTAGCGGACGGTGACCTGGCTCTTGGAATCGGGTCCGAGCTTGGCGGCCTCGCCCTTGCCCGACTTGCGCGCCAGAGCGAGGTCGGCGAGGATACGGTGCGAGTAATAGATCGGTGCCGGCATCAGCTCGGGGGTGTCGGTGCAGGCATAGCCGAACATGATGCCCTGGTCGCCCGCGCCCTCTTCCTTGTTGGTCGGCTGCTTGGCGTCGACGCCGGCCGCGATGTCGGCCGACTGGCCGTGCAGCAGCACCTCGATGTTGCAGTTGGCCCAGTGGAAGCCGTCCTGCTCGTAGCCGATGTCTCGGATCGCCTTGCGGGCGACGTCCTGGATCATGGCGACGGTCACCGACTTCGGCGTGTTCGAGTATTCGCCCGCGATCACCACCCGCTGCGTGGTGGCCATCGTCTCGCAGGCGGCACGGATCGCCCAGGGGTCGAGCTTGGCGGCGAGGCTCTCACGGTAGAACGCATCGACGACCTCGTCGGAGATCCGGTCGCAGACCTTGTCCGGATGCCCCTCGGAAACCGACTCGCTCGTGAACAGATAGGATTTGCGTGACACGCCGTGCCCCCATGTCAGATGGCGGTGATTTCGGAAAGCGCCGGTTTCTTGCAGTCTTTGGGCGCGGGGTCAAGGTGGCCGCACGGCCGTGGCCACGGCCACGGCGCCGCATTCGCGGGCCGGACACGGCGGCGGGCTGTCGGCGGCACCGGCCGGCCGCCGCGTGACTTCGAAGCGGACTTTGCGCCGTCTCAGCCGCCGGTCTCGTCGCCGGCGAGCGCGCGGACGAGCTCCACGATCGACCGGCGCACCTTCGGATCCTGGATGCGAACGAACGCCTTGTTGAGCTCGAGCCCTTCCCGGCTCGACAGGAAATCGATGACGAATCCTTCCTGCGGACGGTCCGACATGCCGAGCCCCGCGAGCCCCGTCACGTCGCCGGGCGGCGCTTCGTCGTAGAAGAACTGGATCGGCACATTGAGCACCTGCGCGAGGTCGAACAGGCGGCTGGCGCCGATCCGGTTTACGCCCTTCTCGTACTTCTGGACCTGCTGGAAGGTCAGGCCGAGCTGTTCGCCCAGCCGTTCCTGGCTCATGCCGAGCAGCATCCGCCGCAGGCGAACCCGGCTGCCGACGTGCGCATCCATGGGATTGGCCCGGCGCGCGTTGCGCTCGTCGCTCTCAGGAGTGTCGTCCCGATCACTACTCGTCATGGATACTCACCCGTCCGTCAGATCACATCGCGTGCAATTCCTAGGTGCGCTTTCCGCCAACGTCAACTTTTGGTCACGATCGGGCGAGGCCGCAGCCATCCTGCCAACAGCAGGAAAAGCACGGCGTTGACCCAGAACAACAGCTCGCCGGAGCGGCTGTAGAGGGTCGGCGGGCGGGCCGCTGGAAGGGCCGCGTCGGCGACGCCGGCCCGGTCGAGGTCGATCCGGGCCAGGACGCGGCCGTCGGGACCGATCAGCGCCGAAATGCCGTTATTGGCGACCCGGACCAGCGGCAACCCCTCCTCGACCGCCCGCACCCGGGCCTGGTGGAAGTGCTGCCGGGGCCCGGTCGTGTTGCCGAACCAGCCGTCGTTCGTGACGTTGACCAGCAGTCCCGGCCGCTCGCCGCCCTGCACCACGGCGCCGGGGAAGATCGCCTCGTAGCAGACGAGACCGCCGACCTTCGGCAGTCCCGGCACCTGGAGCAGCGGTCGGGGGGCCGCGCCCGGCGTGAAGCCGCCGCGCAGCCGCGTCAACTGCTGGAGGCCGACGCTCTCGAGCAGCGGCTGGAATGGCAGGTACTCGCCGAACGGCACGAGGTGGATCTTGTCGTAGAGCGCGGCGAGGCGGCCCGTGTCGTCGAACACCATCAGGCTGTTGTAGGCCCGCCTCGGGGCGCCCGGCCGGTCGGACGGCTCGATGCGGAGGGCGCCGGTCAGGAGCTGCGTGCCGTCGGGCAGCATTTCACCGATCGCCGCCAGCGCCTCGGGTGTCGAAAGCGGCATGAACGGCATCGCCGCCTCGGGCCAGACCACGTGCGAGATGCCCGAGAGGTCGTCCCGCGTGCCGTCGGCACGGGTGCCCGAGAGCCGCAGGTGCTTCTCGAAGATCTCGCGCTGCTTCTCGGGTCGCCACTTGTCGCGCTGCGGGACGGACGGCTGCACGATGCGGAGCGTGACGCCGGGAACCGTGGCCGGCGTCACGCCCCGGAGCGACCAGCTTCCGTAGGCTGAGAGCGCGAGCACGGCGGTGAGCGGAACGGCGGCGCCGCGCACGAGCGCCCGGGTGTCTCCGAAGCGGGGTCCGAGATCGGCTGCGACCACCAGCGGCGCGGCGAACGCCACGACCGTCCACAGGGTGAGTCCATAGATGCCGAGCACGGCCGCCGACTGCATGGTCGTGAGATCGAAGGTCAGCGCGTAGCCGAGCACGTTCCACGGAAATCCCGTGAGGACATGACCGCGCAGCCACTCCGCGACCGCGAGCGCGACGGCGAGCACGAGGATGCGCGGCCATCCGCGCCGCCACCACATCCGTGCCAAAGCCGCCGCCGCGCCCCAGAACAGGGCGAGACCCGCCGGCATCAGCGTGACCGCAAACGGCAGCAGCCACGCGAAGATCTCGGCCTCGACGAGGAACGCCTCGCCGATCCAGAACAGACCGGCGAAGAAATAGCCGAATCCGAACGCCCACCCGGCGGCGAAGGCGGAACGCAGCGACTGCGGCCGGTCGCCGGCGCCGTCGATCAGCCACACCAGCACCGGCAGCGTGACCGCCAGCACCGGCCAAAGGAAGAACGGCGCCATGGCGAGCACCGACATCGCGCCCGCGAGCGCCGCGACGGCGGTACGGCGCCAGCCCTCGGATCCCGCGATCCGCGCCGCCCGGGCGGCGATCTCCGATCCCGCTCGGGCCGCGGCGACGGACCCCGACGGTGCGGGCGGGCGCGTGGCGTGCGCGTCCAAAGGTCAGCCTTCGCCCGGCGGGGCGGCGGACGTCGGGCCGGCCGGCTTGCGCGAATTGGCGGCGTGCACGCGCAGCTTCTTTACCCGCCGCGGATCGGCATCCAGAACCTCGAACTCGACGCCCGACGCATGGCGCACGATCTCCCCGCGCGTCGGCACCCGGCCGACGATCGCGAACACGAGCCCGCCGAGCGTGTCGATTTCCTCCTCCTCCTCCTCGGTCAACAGCCGAATGCCGAGATGCTCCTCGAGCTCCTTGACCGGGGTGCGCGCCGACGCGACGAGCCCGAGCTTCGGATCGCGCGAGATGTGGGCGTCCTCCGCCTCGTCGTGCTCGTCCTCGATGTCACCGACGATCTGCTCGACAAGGTCCTCGATGGTCACGAGACCGTCGGTGCCGCCGTACTCGTCGACCACCAGCGCCATGTGGATGCGCGTCGCCTGCATCCGGATCAGCAGGTTCATCGCCGGCATCGACGGCGGCACATAGAGCACCTGCCGCCTCAGCTTGGTCGCCGAGATCGGGCGGCCGAGATCGCAGCGGCCGAGGTCGAGATCGGCGACGGTCGGCGGGGCTGGGCGCTCGGCCGCAGCCCGCTCGGTCGCCGGCCGCGCCGCGGCGGTCGGCTTCTGGGCCGAGATCCGCGGCACGACCGGGCCCCTTCCCTGGGTTTCGGCCATCAGCCACCGGAATAGATCCTTGACGTGGATCATGCCGCGCGGGTCGTCGAGGGTCTCGTAGAACAACGGAATGCGGCTGACGCCCGCGTCCTCGAACAGGTGCAGCAGCTCGTGGATCGGCTCGTTCTCCCCGATCGCGATGATGTCGGCGCGCGGCACCATGATGTCCTCGACCCGACTGGCGCCGAACCGCAGCAGCCGCAGCAGCATGGCGCGTTCCTCGGCCGAGAACGCCTGCGCCGTCTTGTCCTCGTCGCGCAGCGCGTACTCGATCGTGTCGCGCAGGGTCTGCTGGCCGCTCATCCCGAGCCGCGAGCGCAGGGACTGGAGCCAACCCTGGCTGATCGCTCCGCGGTCCTCGCTCGCGGCTGACGACGGCTCGGGCGCAGGTTTCGAGGTGTCCGTGCTCACGCGCGTCTCTCTCCATGGGGGTCGTCGATGCCGATGCGGGCGAGGAGCCGCGTCTCGAGCGCCTCCATGCGTTCCGCGTCCTCGTCGGTCTCGTGGTCGAAGCCGAGGAGGTGCAGGAGGCCGTGCACGACGAGGTGCTGCAGGTGATGAACAGGGGGGATGCCGAGTTCGGCCGCCTCGCCGAGCACGGTCTCGGCGGCGAGCACGACGTCGCCGAGAAAACGCGGCGAGCCGCCGGTCGCGGCCGACGTTACGGGCGGCGGCGCGGGGAACGACAGCACGTTGGTCGGTTTGTCCTTGCCGCGGAACGAGTGGTTGAGGGCGCGCACGGCGGAATCGCTCGACAGGGCAACCGCGGCCGAAGCGCCGTCGCGTCCGAGCGCGATCTCGGGTGTTCCCTGGAGCAGCCGCGCGGCGGCCGTGACCGCCGCTGCGACGTCGCCGAACGCCGACCAGTCCCCGTCGTCGTCGACGACCTCGACGACGAGCTGCCGGTCCGCCGCCCCGTCGGGTGCGGCGTCGGGTGCGGCCCCGCGGCCGATGCCACTGCGACTGTCGCCGTCGTCCATGATCGTCAGGCGCCGGTCTTGCCGGGCGCGTTGCGGCTCGCGTTGCCGTTGCTCCGGACGCTCGCTCCCGGTGCGATCTTGTCGTAGGCCTCGACGATCCGCGCAACGAGATCGCGGCGCACGACGTCGGCATTGGCGAAGCGCACCGCCTCGATGCCGGTGACGCCGTCGAGCAGGCCGACCGCCTCCTCGAGCCCCGACTTCATGCCCGGCGGCAGGTCGATCTGCGACGGATCGCCGGTGACCACCATCTTCGAGTTCTCGCCAAGGCGGGTGAGGAACATCTTCATCTGCATCGAGGTCGTGTTCTGCGCCTCGTCGAGGATGACGAACGCGCTCGACAGCGTCCGGCCGCGCATGAAGGCGAGCGGCGCGATCTCGATGATGCCCTGCTCGAGGTCGCGCTCGACCTTCTCCGGCGGCAGGACGTCGTAGAGCGCGTCGTAGAGCGGCCGCAGGTAGGGGTCGACCTTCTCGCGCATGTCGCCGGGCAGGAAGCCGAGCCGCTCGCCGGCCTCGACCGCCGGACGCGACAGGATGATCCGCTCGACGAGGCCCCGCTCCAGGCAGTGCGCGGCCTGGGCAACGGCGATGTAGGTCTTGCCGGTGCCGGCGGGCCCGATGCCGAACACGAGATCGAACTGTTGCAGCGCCCGCATGTAGGTGCTCTGCGCCGGCGTCCGGGCCTTGACCACGCGGCGGCGGGTGGCGATCTGCGCCGGTCCGTCGCCGCCCGCGGCGGCGCCCGGCGCGGCCTCCTGGCGCGCATGACGGATCAGGCCGTCGAAATCACCGGCCCCGACGGCCTCGCCCTTGACGACGCGGGCGTAGAGCTCCTCGAGCACGCTGCGGGCGATGGCGCAGGCCGGCTCCGACCCCGACAGGATCACCACGTTGCCGTGGGCGTGGGCCTCGATGCCGAGCCGGTCCTCGATCAGCGCGAGGTGGCTGTCGTACTCGCCGAGCAGGCGGTGCAGGTGCCGGTTGTCGTCGAACGGGACCACCACGCGCTGATTGGCGGCCTGCGCCTTGCCCGTCCGTCCGGCGCCGCTCACGGGTTGCCCGCGAAATCCTGTCAAATCCGGTATCTCCAGCCACGGCGCCGGGCACGATTCGGCCCCCGCCGCGGCGAGACTAGCACAGCCCGGGCCCCGGCGGCATCCGGTTCGAGGTGGTGGGGGGGCAGGCGGAGCGCGACGCCGCAGCCGGCGCGCTCCAAACCGATCCGGGAAGGCCGCCGATCAGGCCGCCCGGATGACGCCGGCGAGGCTGTTCTGGCCGGCCGCGGCGATCTCGACCGGGATGATGCGCCCGAGCAGCTCCGGCTGCGCCTCCGCGTGGACGAGCTGGAGATAGGGTGAGCGGCCGACGAGCTGGCCCTGATGGCGGCCGGCCCGTTCGAACAGCACCGGCAGGGTCTTGCCGACGCAGTTGGCGTTGAACCGCGTCTGCTGGCCGTCGAGCAGATTCTGGAGCCGCGCCAGCCGCTCGGCCTTGACCGGCTCGGGCACCTGGCCGTCGATCTTGGCGGCCGGGGTGCCCGGACGGGGGCTGTACTTGAAAGAGAACGCCTGGGCGCAGTCGATCGTGCGCACGAGATCGAGCGTCGCCTCGAAATCGGCGTCCGTCTCGCCGGGGAAGCCGACGATGATGTCGGTCGAGATCGCGATGTCGGGCCGCGCGGCACGAATGCGCTCGAGGATCCGCAGATAGTCGCGCGCGGTGTGCTTGCGGTTCATCGCCGCCAGGATGCGGTCCGAGCCCGACTGCACGGGAAGATGCAGGAACGGCATCA
>JAKAML010000036.1 GCA_021812845.1 Pseudomonadota bacterium | reverse complement strand
CCGGCCGGCGCGGCACCGTGGGTCGCCGCCGCCGCCCAGAGCATGGCCGCAAGCAATGTGGCCACCGAGACCGAGGGCAGGAAGAAGCCGCTGGGCGGGCGGCGAGTCCAGTAGCTGGCCAGGTAGGCGAGATGGGGCGGGAAGTATTCCTCCGACAGGTTCGGCACGCCGAGATAGACGTTGAGCTTGCCGGAGAGGTGCATCCACCACAGCACGAGGTAGGTCCAGAGCGCGACCTGGTTGACGCCGTCGCCGGCGAGCGTCGCGATCAGCAGCGCGCCGGCGGCGATGGCGGCCTCGTGCGAGACGTTGGTCGAGGCGGCGGCGAGGAAGCGCGGCCAGCCGGCGAGGCCGGGCGGGCAGGGTGTCTTCCGCGGTCCGGTGATGTAGCCCATGTAGAACGACATGGTCTGCCAGCCCCAGGCGGCGAGCCCGGCGGCGAAGGCGCCGTAGGCGGCCGCGGGAGTGGTCGTGTCGCGCAGCACCGTGACGCTCCCCAATGCGACGAGTGCGACGAGCGTCGCCGCGGCCATGCTCCAGCGGAAGGTGCGCCGGTGGAGACCATCGAGATAGATGATCGCCCCGGTGGACGCCCACCAGAGGAGGATGGCCGCGGCCACCGCGAGTGCGTGCTCGTGCATCTCGTGACCTCACCAGGCCGGCATCAGCCGGCTCTTTTCGGGAAGCGCATTCTCCTTCGGCGTCATCAGGTAGAGCCGCACGAAGGTCGCTGCCGCGGAGGCGGCGAGGCCGATCTTGCCGAGCCGGCCCGCGATGCCGCCGCGCGCGCCGGCGGCGGCAACGCGCTCGTTGATTCGCCTGAGCTTCTCGAGCCCCTCGAGGAAACTCGGGTTCTCGATGTCGAGGGTCAGCGGGAACACCTGCCGCGTGATCTCGGTGGTGACGCGGAACACGCGCATGTCGTAGTCGGTCGGATCGAGGCCGAGCGCCGCGTGGAAGTGCGGCCGGGCGTGGTCGCGGACGTACATGGTGGCGAACACCGCAAGCAGGAAGAAGCGGACCCACAGCCGGTTCAGCCCGGTGATGGTCTGCGGATTGGCCCGCATCAGCAGCGCGAACGCCTCGCCGTGGCGGAACTCGTCGTTGCACCACTTCTCGAACCACTTGAAGATCGGATGGATGCGCCGCTCCGGATGCTGCTGGAGGTGACGGAAGATGGTGATGTAGCGGGCGTAGCCGATCTTCTCGGAGAGGTAGGTCGCGTAGTAGATGAACTTGGGCTTGAAGAACGTGTACTTCTTGGTCCGCGTCAGGTAGCCGAGGTCGATGCCGAGGCCGAAGTCCTTCAGCGTGTCGTTGATGAAGCCGGCGTGACGCGCCTCGTCGCGCGCCATCAGGCGGAACAGCTCGCAGACGTCGGGGTTCTTGCCGCGCCGCTTCATCTCCGCGTAGAGCACGCAGCCCGAGAACTCGGCGGTCAGCGACGACACCAGGAAGTCGATGAACTCCTTGCGGAGCCCTTCCGGCATCGCCATCAGGTCCACCTTGTCCCAGTCGTCGTTCCGCTTGAAGTGGCCCTTGTTGGGGTCGGAGCGCATCTCGGCGATCAAGTCGTCCCACTCGGCGCGGACCGAGCTGACATCGAGCCTGTCGAGCTCGTCGAAATCGGTCGTGTAGAATCGCGGCGCGAGGAGCGTGTCCTCCTGCGCGGTGCGGGTGGTGTCGGCCGAGGTCAGTGACAGGTTTTCTATGGTCATAGCTTCCTCCCGGACGAGAAGCTGAACTCGCAGAGCTCCATGAACTCGAGGTCGCCGGTGAGCCGCGTCCACAGACGCTCCACCGCGCCGGCGCGGGTGACGGTGGCGGTGCGCTCGAGCGTCACGGTCTCGCCGAACGGCACCACGATCGCGGCGCCGTTGACGTGCACCTCGTCGCCCGGCCCGACGGCGATCCCGTCGGCGAGTTCGACATGCGCTTCGAGGCTCTCGGAGGTATTGATGACGCGCACGGTGCACGCCACCTCGAACGATCGTCTCGGCATCATGGCCTCCCCGGACTGCTGGCGGTTGATGGCGGTGCGTCGAGCCCGGCGCCGAGCAGGCTCGCGACGGCGGCGACGTTGGTCGCGCCGAAGGCGGTGAACTCGATCTGGGCGCCGGTCAGGGTGTCCTCGAGCAGGATCTGGCCGTTGTCCCACCGCGTCAGGCGGTAGGGTGCGCCGGATGCGAGGCCGAGGCGTTTCCGCTCGCGGTCGTGGCTGCGCACGATCGACACGACGAAGCCGTCCTTCTCGAAGCCGAGCGGCTTGACGATGCTGCCCGTCTCGGCGTCGTGGGCGACGAGATCGCGGCCGACGTCGGCGAAGCGCACGAGGCGGGTCGCGACGGGGCGCAGGGCGTCGGCGCGCAGGACGTCGGTCGTCGCCGCGGGCTGCGGCGGCTCCGCGGTGCGCTGGGCGTGGATCGCCTGGCCCGTGAGCCAGATCACCAGGAGGCCGGCGACGAAGCCGCCCGCCATGCGCCAGCCCAGCCGCTCGTGGTCGTCGCGGACCAGGGGGCGGAGGAGCGGCGCGAGGCTGCTGCGGTGCTCGGTCATGACGCGGCCACCGTGGCGGCTGGAATGGTCGCCGGGGCCTTGGCTGCGCGGGGTTTCCTGGCGTCCGGCCGGCCCGGCCCCGGCTTGCGCGCCGCGGCGGCCGGCTGCACGGTGATCGCCGGCCGCGCCTCGGCGAGGGCGAGATCGGCTGCGTTGGCCGTGGCGAGCGCGTCGGCGACGAGGGCCGCGACGCGGGCTCCGTCCGGCACCGCGCGCAGCATCGGCTCGGACGGCCACATCTTGAACGGCCGCGCGCTGGGCCACAGCAGCAGGTGGGGGATGCGCGCGCCCGGCGCGAGGCGGAGCGTGATGTCGCCGGTTCCGTCCGCGAACGCACGCAAGCCGGCGCCGTGAATCGTGGCGAACGGGATGTTGATCGCCATCGGCATGGCAATGCCGTGCCGGACGATGACCCGCCGCGAGGTCACGGTGTAGAAGGTGTTGCGGGCGATGGTCCAGCCGAGCACGGCGACGAGCGCGACGGAGAGTGCGGCGAGCGTCGCGGTGAAGCTCGCCGTGCCGCCGATCTCGGCGAGCGGCGTCCCGTCGCGGAAGCCGCGCACCGCCTGCCACGTCGCGAGCGCGGCGAAGTAGGCGGCGACCCAAGGCAGCCGGCAGGCCCGCCAGGCGAGCCGCCACGGAACGGGGGCGCCGCGCCAGATCAGGCGCTCGCCCTCCGGCAGCGGCGCCGGCAGACCCGGCATCGGCTCGAAGTCGAAGTCGCGGTCATGGTCGCGGGTCACAGCACGGGCTCCTGCCTGTCCGGGGTCGCATAGAGCAATCCGCCGCCGTAGTAGGCGGTGACCTTCTCCTCCTCGAGGAACGTGATCTGGTCGGGCGACTTCAGCGCCGGCACGCCCGCGAACTGCGATGCGATGAGCGCGCCGACGCGGATCTTGCGGCCGACCTTGTCGATCTCGCAGAAATTGACCGGCAGCATGACGCGCCGCGCGCCCTCGCCCGGAAGCTCGATCTCGAGATAGCGCAGGATGAACTCCGAACGGTCGACCCACGCCTCGACGATCTTGCCGGCCGGCTTGCCGTCGGCGCCGAGGACCGCCATCCCGCGCGGGTCGGGATCGCCGTCGGCGATCGAGAAGTCGCTCGCGATCCGCATCGGCACGATGCGCGGCTTCTTCTCGAAGGTGATGTCGGGGATGTCGGGCCGCTCGGCGTAGGACGAGGGGCCGATGCAGTCGGCGAGCGGATTGCCGGTCGGCACGAACGGCGAGCCGGGACCGCCGGCCACCTGCCGGGCCTTGAGCGGGCGCTTGTCGGCCGTGGCGGGGTTGGGCGCGGCGACGGTGCGGCCGCCGAGGGTGCGGAAGCTCTTCGGCGCCGGCATCATCATGTCGACGGGCTTCTCGCTGCCGTGGGGGCCGCGCAGCAGGGGATAGCCTTCGCGGCGGGCCTCGCGCTGCAGGTAGATGACGAGCCCGGCGAAGAACAGCCAGAACAGGTAGAGCGTGATCTGCGCGACGTCGACATGTTCGGTGATGGCTCCGGCTTCCATGTGAACCTCCCTGGGCCCGTGTTGCTCGAAACTGTTGCTCTCGACTGTTGCTCTTGACTGTTGCTCGTCTCAGTTGGTCGTCCCTGATGGGCGTCTCGATTGGCGGCTCTGCGATCCTAGGCCTCGGTCGGTGGCCCCCGGCTGCGGGCGGCTCAGCCCGGCAGCTCGCTCAGTCCGAACCGCTTCTGCTCCACCCGGTCGCCGGCGAGGCCGCGCCTGCATAGCGGCCCGATGGCAGCGAGCGCGAGGAACAGCAGAAGGATCTCGATCTGGTAGACGACGGCGTAGCCAGCCGCCGCGTCGTTGAGCGCGGGTCCCAGGGCGCCGTCGCGGGCGAGCCCCGAGGCGACGTCGCGGATGACGCCGCCCGAGCCCATGGCGATGCCGGTGGCGGTGGCCTGGACCGCACCCCACGCGCCGACCGCGAGGCCGCACTGCGCGTTGGTTGCGAGTGACATCGCCGCGGTCAGCGTGCCGACGGCGAACAACCCGCTGCCGAAGCCGATCAGGAAGGTGGCGATCCTGAACAGTCCCGCCGAGCCGACGGCACCCGAGACGATGACGAGGGTGAAGGCGGCGATGCCGGCCATCAGGCCGTGGGCGGCGAGACGGTGGGCGTCGCCGCCGCGGGCGAGGCTGTGGGCGGCGAGGCCGAAGCCCGCCAGCGAGCCGCCGGCGAGCAGCGCCGTCAGCAGCGTCGTGGCGCCGACGCTGAGCGCCAGCACCTCGCCGCCGTAGGGCTCGAGCAGGATATCCTGCATGTTGAAGGCGGCCGAGCCGAGCGCCACGACGACGAGCAGCCGCGTCGGGTTGCTGCGACGGGTGAGCTCGGCCCACGACTGCGCGAAACTCGGGCGCGGCAGGTCGGGCCGCGTCAGGTGCGGCTGGCGCGGCTCCTGGCGCCACAGCGCGACGGTGTTCAGCACCATGACCACCACCGCCGCGCCCTGGATGACCTGGATCAGGCGGACCGGCGTCACGTCGCGCAGCAGCGCCGACAGCACGATGGCGCTCGCGACCATGCCGGCGAGCAGCATGACGTGCAGCAGCGCGACGACGCGCGGGCGGCTGTCCTCGGGCGCGATGTCTGCGGCGAGCGCGAGGCCCGCGGTCTGGCAGATGTGCACGCCCGCGCCGGCGACGAGGAAGGCGAGGCCGGCGGCGATCTTGCCGACCCACACCGGCCAGTGGCTGTCGCCGGCCAGGATCAAGAGCGCGAACGGCATGATCGCGAGGCCGCCGTACTGGAGCATCGTGCCGAGGGCGAGATAGGGCAGGCGGCGCAGCCCGAGGAACGAGCGGTAGTTGTCGGAACGGAAGCCGACCAGCGCGCGCAGTGGCGCGAGCACCAGCGGCAGCGCCATCATCACCGCGACGATGCCGGCCGCGACACCGAGCTCGACGATGATGACGCGGTTGAGGGTGCCGGTCAGCAGCACCATGGTCAGCCCGATCGACACCTGGAACAGCGACAGCCGCAGGATGCGGCCGAGCGGCAGCTCGTCGGTGGCGGCGTCGGCGAACGGCACCACCCGCGCCAGCACCTGCCGGAACAGTCCCTGACGGATGTTGCCGCGGACCTCGGTCATGTGCGGACGAGCTCCCTGGCGCTCGAGGTATAGAACCCCGACGCGACGTCGGCGGCGCGTCCCGCCTGCCAGCGCCCGAGGCCGGGGTGGGCTGCGATCGACATGGCGAGGCGCCGGGCGCCGACCGGCTCGATGGCCGGCGCGCGGTTCGAGCGCGGGAACAGGCGGCCGACGGCGTGCATGGCGGCGAGCGCGGGCGTGCGCGGGGCGAACGTGTAGAGCAGCGAGCGGTCGGCGCGGGCGGCGAGGCGGGCGATCATGCCGGCCATGTCGTCCGGCCGGTAGTGGATCAGGGTGTCCATGGCGACGACGTGGTCGAAGCGGTCGTCGTCCGCCGGGAGGGCAGGTGCCGAGAGCATGTCGCCGGCGTGGAACGCGATGCGGTCGAGAACCCCGGCTGCTGCCGCCCGTTCGCGCGCGATGCCGACGAGGGTCGGCGCGAGATCGACGGCGACGACACGGGCGCCGCGCTCGGCGGCGGCGATCGAGAATGCGCCGGTGCCGCACCCGGCGTCGAGCACGCGGCGGCCCGAAAGGTCGCCGGGCAGCCACGACAGCAGCGT
This sequence comes from Pseudomonadota bacterium, assembly GCA_021812845.1. Taxonomy (GTDB): domain Bacteria; phylum Pseudomonadota; class Alphaproteobacteria; order Rhizobiales; family Hyphomicrobiaceae; genus JAKAML01. The sequence goes on along the minus strand of JAKAML010000036.1, from coordinate 2,663 downwards.
CGCCCGCATCCTGTCGCGGCCGGCGCGGACGGTGGCGCGGATGCCGCCGACCGGGGCGTCCGAGGTGAGCCTTTGCCACGCCGCGGCCGCCGTGCGGTCGAAGTAGGCCTCGATCTCGCCGCGGCGGATCTCGTAGGCGGAAGCTGGCGATGGACCGGTCGGGGTCATGGCGTGGGTCTCACTGGGCGCGGGTCTCACTGGGCGCGGGTCTCACTGGAAGCCGAGGAAGTCGAAGATGTCGCGGTCCGCCATCGGCACCGCCTTGCGGCCCTCCGTGCCCGCCCAAAGCCTCTGGGCGAGACGCAGGTACTCGGCCTTCACGGCCGCGAGCTCGGGCGTCTCCTCCATCTCGAACAGCGTCGCCTTCTTGAGCCGGCTCATGCGGATCGCGTCGAGGTCGGGGAAGTGGGCGAGGCGCTCGAGGCCGGTCGCCGCGCAGAAGCGGTCGACCTCGTCGGTCGACCTCGAACGGTTGGCGACGACGCCGCCGACGCGGACGCCGTAGTTCTTCGCCTTGGCCTCGATGGCGGCGACGATGCGGTTCATGGCGAAGATCGAATCGAAGTCGTTGGCGGTGACGATGACGGCGCGGTCGGCGTGCTGGAGCGGGGCCGCGAAGCCGCCGCACACCACGTCGCCGAGCACGTCGAAGATCACGACGTCGGTGTCCTCGAGCAGCCGGTGCTCCTTGAGCAGCTTCACCGTCTGGCCGACGACGTAGCCGCCGCAGCCGGTGCCCGCCGGCGGGCCGCCCGCCTCGACGCACATGACGCCTCCCGCGCCCTCGAACACGTAGTCCTCCGGGCGCAGCTCCTCGGTGTGGAACTCGACCGATTGCAGAACGTCGATGACCGTCGGCACGAGGCGCTTGGTCAGCGTGAAGGTCGAATCGTGCTTCGGGTCGCAGCCGATCTGCAGCACGCGCTTGCCGAGTCTGGTGAACGCGAGCGAGAGGTTGGACGAGGTCGTGCTCTTGCCGATGCCGCCTTTGCCGTAGACCGCGAACACCTTGGCGGTGCCGATCCGGAGCTTGGGGTCGAGATGGACCTGGACGCTGCCATCGCCGTCGCCGGCTTCCGCACTCTGGCAGGCGCCGCAGCCCGTGGTTTTGAGATCGAGTGTCATGCGCAGGCCTCCAGCGTCGGGCGCGGCGCGGGTGCGCCACGCGACTCGGCGTCTCTCTGTGTCGCGGCGGGGAGTGTCGCGGGAACGGGAAGGTGTGTCCCGGCCGCGCGCGTCGCGGCGGCCGGACCTGTGGCCGTCGTCACGCCTTCGAGCCGGTCCTCGATCTCGTCGCCGGCGGCGCGCAACGCTTCGAGCGTCGCCGCGTCGGGCGACCAGTAGTTGCGCTCGTGCGCCTCGATCAGCCGGTTCGCCATCCGCGCCGACGCGGTCGGGTTGAGCCCGACCAGCCGGTCGCGCATCCGGGCGTCGAGCACGAAGGTCTCGGTTAGCTGCTGGTAGACCCACGGCGCCACCTGGCCGGTGGTCGCCGACCAGCCGAGCGTGTTGGTGACGTGCGCCTCGATGTGGCGGACGCCCTCGTAGCCGTGCCGGAGCATCCCCTCGTACCAGCGCGGGTTGAGGGCGCGGGTGCGGGTCTCGAGCGCCACCTGCTCGGCGAGCGAGCGCACCTTGCCCTCGCCGCGGGTCTGGTCGCCGATGTAGACCGGCACGCCCGCGCCGCCGGCGCGGCGGGCGGCGCGGGCGATGCCGCCGAGCGTGTCGAAGTAGTGGTCGACGGTGGTGATTCCGAGCTCGACCGACTCGAGGTTCTGGTAGGCGAGCGACACGTCCTCGAGGATGCTGCTCATGAGCGCGGGCTGCGCGACCGGCACGCCGCCGACGCCGTAGGCGAAGCATTTGCGCCGCGCGTAGGTCTCGGCGAGCTCGTCCTCGTCCTGCCACAGGCCGCTGTCGATCAGGTGGTTGACGTTCGAGCCGTAGGCGCTGTCGGCGTTGGAGAACACGCGCAGCGCCGCCGTCTCGAGGTCCGTGCCGTGGCGGGCCTGGTAGGCGAGCGCGTGGCGGCGGACGAAGTTCCGCTCCGGCGGCTCGTCGGCGGCGGCGGCGAGGAGGGCGGCCTCGGCCAGGAGCCGCGTCTGCAAGGCGAGGAGGTCGCGGAAGATCCCCGACAGCGTCATCATGACGTCGATGCGCGGCCGTCCGAGCTCGGCGAGCGGGACCAGCGCGGCGCCGGCGAGGCGGCCGTAGCTGTCGAAGCGCGGCCTTGCGCCCATCAGCGCCAGCGCCTGCGCGATCGGCCCGCCCTCGGACTTCAGGTTGTCGGTTCCCCACAGCACCAGCGCGACGGTCTCGGGCAGCGCACCCGTGGCGGTCCGGTGGCGGTCGAGCAGCCGCTCGGCCTGCCGGGCCCCGTCGGCGACCGCGAACGCGCTCGGGATTCGGAACGGATCGAAGCCGTGGATGTTGCGTCCGGTCGGCAGGATCGCCGGATTGCGGATCAGGTCGCCGCTGGGCGCGGGCGGGACATAGCGGCCGTCGAGGGCGCGCAGGAGGCCCGCGAGCTCGTGGTCGGTCGACAGCATCCTGTCGGTCTCGGCGAGGCGGGCGAGGGCCGCGATGTCGTCGCGGTCGCGGGCGAGCCCGCCCGCGGCGAGCGCGGCGGCGGGCGCCGCCCCGGCGACGAGGGCCGCGATGAC
>JAKAML010000035.1 GCA_021812845.1 Pseudomonadota bacterium | reverse complement strand
GGCTCCCGGCTCCGGCGCGGGCCATGCCGCATGGCGGCCCGCTGCCCGTGCGACGATGAGCGCCCGCCGCCCTTGCGTTATGGCGGCCAAGGTTTAGTGTGATCGAAACGCCCGCCGGCCCCGGGGTCGCGCGGGGTCGCGCGGCGCGTCGATGTGCCTGAGCGGCCGGCCCGAATGCCGGGCCAGCCGGGCAGCGGGCCAGCCGGGCAGAGTGAGCGGACGCCGAGTAAGCGGACGCCGAGTGAGCGGACTGAGCCGGGTAAGCGGACTGAGCCGGGTGAGCGGACTGAGCCGAGAAAGCGACCAGAGCGTGTGGGTTACGGAATGAGCGGCATCACGGAGAGCGCCGGCGGTGGCGGCGATGCGGGCGGCCTGGTCGATCCCTTCGGCCGGCACGTGAGCTATCTGCGCGTCTCGGTGACCGACCGCTGCGATTTCCGCTGCGTCTACTGCATGTCCGAGGACATGACGTTCCTGCCCAAGAAGGATCTGCTGACGCTCGAGGAGCTCGACCGGCTGTGCTCGGCGTTCGTGGCCAAGGGCGTCCGGAAGCTCCGGATCACCGGCGGCGAGCCGCTCGTGCGCAAGAACATCCTGTGGCTGATGAAGGCGCTCGGCCGGCATCTCGAGACGGGCGCGCTCGACGAGCTGACGCTGACCACCAACGGCAGCCAGCTCATGAAACACGCGGCCGACCTCGCGGCCTGCGGCGTCCGCCGCATCAACGTCTCGCTCGACACGCTGGATCCGGACCGCTTCAAGGCGGTGACCCGCTGGGGCGACCTCGCGACGGTGATGGACGGCATCGCGGCGGCCGAGAAGGCGGGCCTCGCGGTCAAGATCAATGCCGTCGCGCTGAAGGGCGTCAACGAGGACGAGATCGAGGATCTGATCCGCTTCGCCCACGGCCGCGGTGCCGACCTGACGCTGATCGAGACCATGCCGATGGGCGACATCGACGGCGACCGCACCGAGCAGTACCTGCCGCTGTCGATCGTGCGCGCGCGGCTCATGGACCGCTTCACGCTCGAGGACAGCCCCTACCGCACCGGCGGCCCGGCGCGCTACGTCACGGTCAAGGAGACCGGCGGCCGGCTCGGCTTCATCACCCCCTTGACGCACAACTTCTGCGAAAGCTGCAACCGCGTGCGGCTGACCTGCACCGGCACCCTCTACATGTGTCTCGGCCAGGACGACGCCGCGGACCTGCGCGTGCCGCTGCGGTCGTCCGCCGACGATCGGGTGCTGATGGCTGCCATCGACGCCGCCATCGCGCGAAAGCCCAAGGGCCACGACTTCGTCATCGATCGCCGCAGCAGGAAGCCCGCCGTCGCCCGCCACATGAGCCTGACCGGCGGCTGAGGCGTCCTTGCCCGACACCCCGCGTGAGCTTCACCACGGCAACGTCCGCGGCATCGCGGCGATGCTCGCGTCGATGGCGGCATTCACGGTCAACGACGTCTGCGTCAAGCTCGCCGCCGCGACGCTGCCGCTCGGCGAGATCATCGCACTCCGCAACGGCTTCGCGACCGCGTTCATGATCGCGCTTCTCGTCGCCTCGGGAACGGGCGCCGGGCCGGTGCGGGCGGCGTTCGGGGCGGGCGAGCTGTGGCGCGGCGCGCACCGCCGGGTGCTCGCCTTGCGCACGGCGGGCGAGGTTGCCGCGACGCTGCTGTTCCTCGCCGCCCTCGTTCGGATGCGGATCGCCGACGTCACCGCGATCATGCAGTTCACGCCGCTCGCGGTGACGGCGGGGGCGGCCCTGGTGCTCGGCGAGCCGGTCGGATGGCGGCGGTGGCTCGCGGCCGCGGTCGGGCTCGCGGGCGTGCTGCTGATCGTCCGGCCGGGCTCGACGGCGTTCACGCCGGCGGCGGTGCTGGCCCTCCTCGCGATCGTGTTCGTCGTGGTGCGCGATCTCGCGACGCGGCGCATCCCGGCCGACGCGGCGCCGACGGCGACACTCACGCTGATGTCGTCGGTCTCGGTGATGGCGTCGGGGCTCGCCCTGGCGCCGTTCGAGGTCTGGCAGTGGCCGGACGCCCGGACAACGGCGCTGATGGCGGCGGCCGGCATGTTCCTGCTCGCGGCCTATGCGTTCATCGTCGTCGGGATGCGGGCCGGCGAGGTCGCGGTGGTCGGACCGTTCCGCTACTCGGTGATCCTGTGGGCGATCGTAGCCGGCATCGCGATCTGGGACGAATGGCCCGATGCCACGGCGCTGCTCGGCATCGCGGTCGTCACGGCGGCGGGCGTCTACACGTTCCATCGCGAGCGCCGGGCGAGATCCGGCGGGACGCCCGCGGCGACCGCGGCACCCTGACCCTCAGGCCAGCGTCGTCCTGACCATCGCGCGGATCTGGTCGAGAGTGAACGGCTTGGTGATGGTGCCGTGCCGCGCGGCGCCGAGGCGGGCGGCGCCGGCGAGCGCGTCGGCGTAGCCCGACATCAGGACGATGCGCAGGCCGGGTTTCAGCTTGAGCGCCTCCTCCGCGAGCGCCATGCCGCCCACGGCGGGCATCTGCACGTCGGTGACGACGAGGTCGAAGGCCTCTGCGGCGCCGCCCTGCAGGTGCTCGAGCGCCTCCGCGCCGTCGCCGGCGGCGACCACGGCATGGCCGTCGCCCTCGAGCGCCCGGCGCACCAGATCCCGCGTCGCCGCGTCGTCGTCCGCCAGCAGGATCCGTGCCATCCCCGTCCCCCTCGCTCTCCGGCGGCCGCCCGCGTCCCGCGCCCGGACGCCTACCCGTCCTTGACGACGCGCCCGACGAACGGCAGCTCGCGGTAGCGGTGGGCGACATCCATGCCGTAGCCTACCACGAACACCTCCGGACATTCGAAGGCGCGGAAATCGGCCTCGAGATTGACCGCCCGCCGCGTCTGCTTGTCGAGCAGCACGCAGGTGGCGATGGAGCGCGCACCGCGGGCGGCGATGAGATCCTTTGCGAAGGCGAGGGTACGGCCCGAATCGAGCACGTCGTCGACGATCAGCACGTTGCGTCCCGCGACGTCGAGGTCGAGATCGCGCAGGATCTCGACCTGGCCGCGCGAGGTGGTGCTCTTGCGGTAGCTCGACAGCGTGATGAAGTCGACGTCGGGCTCGAGGCCGGCCCGGTGCAGCGCGCGGATCAGGTCGGCGGCGAACACGAAGCTGCCCTTCAGCACGGCGACGACGAGCAGCTGCTCGAGCCCGCGGCGGGCGATCTCGGCGGCGAGCTCCTCCATCCGGCGCGCGATCTGGTCGGGCGGGAAGATGATCTCGAGCCCCTTGCTCGCGGCCAAGGCGGAGAGGTCGGCATTCGCCATCGTCAGGATCCTTTCGACAGGCCGCCGGCCGCCGGGCGCGGACGCAGGAGGCGGCGGACCGGCGACCCGGATCGCCATGGCTCCGGTGCTACGCCCCCGGCCCTGTGGCGCCGGCCCGCGGAAGTTGTGCACATGAACCTGCCACATTAATCCCCGATTGATCCCCGGTCACGCTTTTCGCATAACCGCACCGACGCGCGGTGCGCGGCCGCCGCGCGGCGGGGCGGAACGGGCGACCGCGCCGGACGGGCGAAATGCGTATGGCCGGCCGCGGCGAGGGGAACGACCATGACAGGCGCGACGGACCGGTGATTCGCCTCTCCAACATCGCACTGAAATACGACACCGGCCCGGAGGTGCTGTCCGAGGTCAACTTCCACCTGCGTCCGGGCTCGTTCCACTTCCTGACCGGACCTTCCGGCGCCGGCAAGACCTCGCTCCTGCGCCTGCTCTTCATGTCGACGCATCCGACGCGCGGCCGCATCGAGATGTTCAATCAGGACGTGTCGCGGATCTCGACCGCCAAGCGGGCGCAACTGCGCCGGCGCATCGGCATCGTGTTCCAGGACTTCCGCCTGCTCGAGCACCTGACGACGTGGGAGAACGTGGCGCTGCCGCTCCGGGTGGTCGGCAAGGACATCGCCGACTACAAGGAGGACGTGACCGACCTCCTGCAATGGGTCGGGCTCGGCGACCGGATGCACGCCGCGCCGTCGGTGCTGTCGGGCGGCGAGAAGCAGCGCGCGGCGATCGCGCGGGCGGTGATCGGCAAGCCCGAGCTGCTGCTCGCCGACGAGCCGACCGGCAACGTCGACCCGCAGATGGCGCGGCGGCTGCTCCGGCTGTTCATCGAGTTGAACCGGCTCGGCACGTCGGTGCTGATCGCCACCCACGACCATCAACTGATGCGCCAGTTCAAGGCGCCGCGACTGGAGCTGCACGAGGGCCATGTCCGGATCGTATGACCCGAGATCCCGCGGTGCCCCACCAGGCGGCGGCCCGGCGGGCGGCGGCTTCGGCGGCCGCCCGGCGCCGCATTTCGAGCCGTTCGACGAGGTGCTGACCGGTCCCGTGACCGGACCGCCGACGGCGGGCGCCTACGGCGGCGGCCACGGCGCCCCCGCGCCACAGCGCTACGACGGACCGACGCGCGACCCTGGCGGCCGCGAGATCTCCCGCGAGCTGCGCGCCGACAGTGACATCGTCGCCCCGGCGCGGGAAGCGAAGCCGGCGCGCGACGGCGCCAAGGCGCCGATCGTCCCGGCAGGCTCCGTCACCGGCCGCTCGCTGACGCTCGTCATCTCGATCATGTGCTTCCTCGCCTGTCTGACGGCGGGCGCGGTCTACATGATCAACCAGTCGGCCAACGCCTGGCTGAGCGACATCGCCAGCGAGGTGACGATCCAGGTCGAGCACCGTGAGGGCTCCGACATCGAGAAGACGCTGAAGGACGTCGTCGCGTTCACCGGCAAGCAGGCCGGCATCCGGACGGCGAAGGCGCTCTCGGTCGACACCTCGGCGGGTCTGCTCGAGCCGTGGCTCGGCCAGTCGGACGCCTTGAAGAGCCTGCCTGTGCCGCGCCTGGTGGCGATCGAGATCGACCGCGCGGCGCCGCCGAAGCTCGACGATCTCAGGGCGGCACTGGCGAAGCAGTTCAAGGGCGTGACCCTCGACGACCACCGCCAGTGGCAGCAGCAGATCCGCACCGTCACCCGCTCGTTCGCCCTCGGCGGCCTCGCCATCCTGGCGCTGGTCGCGGCGGCGACGACGGCGATCATCATCTCGGCGACCCGCAGCGCCATGGCGTCGAACCGCGAGATCGTCGAGGTGCTGCACTTCGTCGGCGCCACCGACCGCTTCATCGCCCGCGAGTTCGAGAAGCACTTCCTGAACCTCGGCATCCGTGCCGGCCTCGTCGGCGCCGGCTCGGCGATGCTGGTGTTCCTCGTCATGCCGCCGGTGATGGAGCTGCTCGGCGGCGGCAGCGTCACCGCGGCCGAGCTCAACCGGCTGATCGGCGCGGGCGGCCTCGACGCGGCCGGCTACGTGGTGCTCGGCATGGTGGTCGTCGTGATCGCGATCCTCTGCACCATGACCTCGCGGCTCGGCGTGTTCCGCATCCTGAACAATCGCGGCTGACCCGGACTTTGGCGGCTCCGCGCCCCGCGGCCCCGGCCTCGATCGCCGGAACTCTGCCCGCGGACTGGCCGACGACGGCCGCGAGCGGACAGTGTTCACGTTTTGCAAACAACGTTCATCGAATTCGACACATCGCCGCCGAATTCCGGTAAGCTCAGGCCCGCTCCCGCGACCTCCCGGGCCTCGTGTGGAGCCTCCGACGTCTGGTCCCGCTCGCGGCTCGAATCGCCGCCGCACGTCAGATGCGGAAGCTACACGGGAAGCATGGTGCCGCTGGTGGTCCTTCCGGCGCGCATCATCGGCATCGGCAGGCCCCGGCCGGCGGAGCTCGAACGGCCGTTCGGATCGGACATGTCGCGGATCACCAAGCGAGTGCTGGCCGGAATTGCGGCGTCGTCGGCGGCGCTCCTGGTGTTCGGCTTCGTGCTGTTCGCCGTCACGGTGACGCGCGACCGGGACGGGGTGCCGGCGGTGGCGGACGGCATCGTCGTCCTGACCGGCGGCGAGCTGCGCGTCGCCGAGGGCGCCCGCCTGCTCGGGCTCGGCAAGGGCCGCCGGCTCCTGATCTCGGGCGTCAACCCGCGCACCGGCCGCCACGACCTCCACCGCCTGACCGGCCTCCCCGACGCCCAGTTCGACTGTTGCGTCGATCTCGGCTACATCGCGCGCGACACGGTCGGCAACGCGAGCGAGACCAAGACCTGGGCCGAGAGCCACCACTACGCGACGCTGATCGTCGTCACCTCGAGCTATCACATGCCGCGCGGGCTGGCGGAGCTGCAGATCGAGATGCCCGGCATACGGCTGATCCCGCATCCGGTGACCCCGCGCAGCATGAGGCAGGGCGCGTGGTGGCTCAATGCCTTCAGCACCCGCGTTCTGTTGGCGGAATACGTCAAGTACCTGCCGGCCGCGCTGCGCCTCGCCGCCGCGAGGCTGGTGCGGACCGTCGACGACGACGCGCTCGCCGGACGACCGGCGGCGATCAACGGCAAGATCTGAGCGAGGGACACCGTTCGCCCGCCATGCTGCTCCTCCGCTCGGCCGCCTACGCGCTCGCCTTCTATGTCACCACCGCCCTGTTCCTGGTGCTCGGCGCGCCGCTGCTCCTCGGCCCGCGCCGCTGGGCGATGCGGGGCCTCGCGGCCCACGCCGTCGTGGCGACGTGGCTGTTGCGCGTCATCGCGGGCACGCGGCTGGAGGTGCGCGGGCGCGAGCATCTGCCGGCGGGGCCGTGTCTCGTGGTCGCCAAGCACCAGTCGGCCTGGGACACCTTCGCGCTGATCCCGCTGTTCCGCGACCCGGCGATCGTGCTCAAGGACGAGCTCAAGTGGATCCCGCTCTACGGCTGGTTCTGCGTCAAGTTCGCCCACATCCTGGTGCGCCGCGACAAGGCGGCCGTGGCGCTGAAGGCGATGCTGAAGGCGGCCGCGGATCGGGTGACCGCAGGGCGCGAGATCCTGATCTTTCCCGAAGGCACGCGCCGCGCGCCGGGCGCCGAGCCCGACTACAAGCCGGGCTACGTGGCGCTCTACGACGGGCTCGGCGTGCCGTGCGTGCCGCTGGCCCTCAACTCCGGCGTCTACTGGCCGCGCCGCAGCCTGCTGCGCCGGCCGGGCACCATCGTCGTCGCGTTCCTGGAGCCGATCCCGCCCGGGATGTCGAGGAAGGAGTTCCGCGCCACGCTCGAGGCGCGGCTCGAGGCGGCATCCGACCGGCTGCTGGCCGAGGCGGCCCGGTCCGTGCCCGCGGACGCCCTCGCGCCGGAGGCGGCGCGGAGGCTGCAGCAATTGAACCTAACGAAAACATAAGAAGAACATTCGTTGACTGCGGGGCGGCCGCGCGCTATATTGAGTAGGTCGTTTCAACCGAGCGCAGTCATGGTCCCGCGTCCGTCATCGCCGTTCGCCGTTCGCATCGCCGAGGAGATCTGGGACCGCAAGTACCGGCTCCGGGATCCGGACGGGACACCGCGCGACCGCACGTTCGACGATACGGTCGCGCGCGTCGCTTTGGCCGCCGCGGCGGGCGAGCGCGGCGGGCGCAAGGCGCGGGACCGTTGGGCCCGGCGCTACGCCGAGGCGATCGCGGCCTTCGAGCTGCTGCCGGCGGGCCGCATCCTGGCCGGCGCCGGCTCGGGACGCGCGGTGACGCTGTCGAACTGCTTCGTGATGGGCCCGATCCCGGACGATCTCGGCGGCATCTTCGACGGCGTGCGCGAGGCGGCGCTGACGATGCAGGCGGGCGGCGGCATCGGCCACGATTTTTCGACGCTGCGGCCCAGGGGGGCGCTGGTCCGCTCGATCGGAGCCGACGCCTCGGGGCCGCTGAGCTTCATGGACGTCTGGGACGCCATGTGCCGCACGATCATGTCGGCCGGCGCCCGGCGCGGGGCGATGATGGCGACCATGCGCTGCGACCACCCCGACATCGAGGCCTTCATCGAAGCGAAGTCCGACCCGGCGCGGCTCAGGAACTTCAATCTCTCCGTGCTCGTGACCGACGCCTTCATGACGGCGGTGGCCGAGGACCGGGCATGGGATCTGGCGTTCGGCGGCACGGTCTACCGCACGCTGCCGGCGCGCGCGCTGTGGGACCGCCTGATGCGGGCCACCTACGACTATGCCGAGCCGGGCGTGGTGTTCATCGACCGCGTCAACGAACGCAACAACCTCCGCTACTGCGAGGAGATCCGGGCCACCAATCCGTGCGGAGAGCAGCCTCTGCCGCCCTACGGCGCGTGCCTGCTCGGATCGGTCAACCTCGAGCGGCTGGTCCGGGAGCCGTTCACGCCGCGGGCGCGGCTCGACACGGCGCGGCTCGACGAGGTTGCGGCCCTCGGCGTGCGCTTCCTCGACGCCGTGCTCGACGCCTCGCCCTACCCGCTCGAGGCGCAGCGCCGCGACGCCGTGGCGAAGCGGCGGATCGGGCTCGGCATCACCGGGCTCGCGGACGCAATGGTGATGTGCGGGCTGCGCTACGGCAGCGCGGCCGCGGTCGCCGCGGCCGGCGACTGGATGCGCCGCGTGCAGGAGGCGGCCTACCGTGCGAGTGCGGCGCTGGCCGCCGAGAAGGGTGCGTTCCCGCTCTACGACCGGGAGCGCTTCGCCGCGAGCCCGAACGTGGCGGCGCTCGACGGCGCGACGCGGGCCGAGATCGCGCGGCACGGGATCCGCAACGGCTGCCTGACCTCGATCGCGCCCACCGGCACCATCTCGCTGCTCGCCGGCAACGTGTCGAGCGGCGTCGAGCCGCTGTTCGACCTCGCCTACCGCCGGCGCCTGCTCGATCGCGACGGCAGCGCCCGCGAGGAGCTGGTCGAGGACGCCGCCTACCGGACGTTCCGCGCCGAGGCCGGCGCCGCCGCGCCGCTGCCGGAGGCCTTCGTCACCGCTGCCGATCTCACGCCGTCGGAGCACGTCGCCATGCAGGCGGCCGTGCAGCGGC
>JAKAML010000034.1 GCA_021812845.1 Pseudomonadota bacterium | reverse complement strand
CCGGTGCTCGTAGGGCACGCTATCCCACTTCGGTCCGCCGACCGCGCCGAAGATGACCGCGTCGGCCTTGTGCGCGGCTTCGACCGCGGCGTCGGTGATGGCGACGCCGTGCTTGTCGTAGGCCGACCCGCCGACGAGGTCCGAGGAGGTCTCGAAGGTCTTTTTCTTGCCCTTCTTGTTGAGGAGCGCCACCAGCCGCTCGACCTCGGCCATGGTCTCGACGCCGATGCCGTCGCCGGGGAGCAGGAGAAGCTTCTTCGTGGTCATGGTGGCTCGATCTCTATGGATGTCGGGGCCCGAGAGGGCTGTGCGGGCTGTTGGAAGTTCGATCGCGGGGTGGGGTCGGAAGGGTTTCTTGCGATCGGTTCGTACTGCTATCGCGCGGCCGGGGGCGCCGCAAGGTCTCGCCGCGGGCGCCGGGGCCTCAGCCGACGAGCGGCAGCCGCACCACCAGGAAAAAGCCGTTGAGCGTCAGCAGCGTGCCGACGAGGCCGATGAACGCGCTTACGAACAGCAGCATGTTGCCGCTGGAGATCAGCGCCACCGAGGCGAGCACGATCGCGATCTGCAGCATCGCCTGTCCGTAATCGAAATAGGGATCGCGGCGCATGGCGAGGTCGCGCTCGACCTCGAGCGCCTTACCCCGCTCCCAGAGTTGATCGAGCCCTTCCCGGGAAGCCGGATCGGAGGTGAGCTGGTCCGCCTGCTGTTTGTTGGCGGCGATCTTGGCCGCGACCGCCGCTCGCGCGCTCTCGCCCATCTGCGGCTCCTTCAGCAGCCACAGCTCGAGCTCCTCGGTCTGCGCCCGCAACACCTGCCGCCTCAGGTTCTTGGCCTGGAAGAACGACCAGGTGTTGGTGGCCTCGATGTTCTTGAGCGTGGCTTCCTTCGAGGCGTTGCCGCCGCCCATGCCGCAGATCGCCAGGATCACGGCGAGCACGCCGATGTAGACGCCGATCAGGCGGTCGCGGTCCTTGCGGTTCGCTTCTTGGGCCTCGCGGCCGAGCTCGGTCCAGGCCATGGCGTCCCTCAGCTCACGAGATCGCGGCGCTCGGCCACGGTGCCGGTCGGCGTCAGGCGGTAGACCATCGGCGCCCCGGTCGCGACCTCGCGCTCGAGAATCTGCTTCGCCGACAGCTCCTCGAGGTACATGATGAGGGCGCGCAGCGAGTTGCCGTGGGCGGCGACGATCACGTTCTTGCCTGCCTTCAGCGCCGGCCAGATGTGGCTCTTGTAGTACGGCAGCACGCGCGCCGCGGTGTCTTTCAGGCTCTCGCCGCCCGGCGGCGGGATATCGTAGCTGCGGCGCCAGACGAGCACCTGCTCGGCGCCCCACTTGACGCGCGCCTCGTCCTTGTTGAGACCCGACAGCTCGCCGTAGTCGCGCTCGTTGAGCGCCACGTCGCGCACGGTCTCGAGGCCGGGCTGGCCGATGCCGTCGAGGATGATCCTGAGCGTGCGCTGCGCACGGCTCAGCTCGCTGGTGAATGCGATGTCGAACCGCGTGCCGAGCGTTTTGAGCAGCCGTCCGGCGCGCTCGGCCTCGGCCACGCCCTTCTCCGTCAGGTCGGGATCACGCCAGCCGGTGAACAGATTGAGCTTGTTCCATTCGCTTTCACCGTGGCGAACGAGCACGAGGACGTTGTTCATGTCGTCTGTTCCAGTCCATTGGCCGGGGCGGCGGACACCGGTGTTCAAAGTCCGAGCACGTCGCGCATGGCGTAGAGGCCCGGCGGCTTGCCGCGACCCCACAGCGCCGCCTTGACGGCGCCGCGCGCGAAGATGCCGCGATCGGTGGCCTTGTGAGAAAGCTCGATGCGCTCGCCGGGACCGGCGAAGATGACCGTATGATCGCCGACCACGTCACCGCCGCGCAGGGTGGCGAAGCCGATGTCGCCGCGGCGGCGCGGTCCGGTGTGGCCGTCGCGCGAGCGGATGCTCGCGGTGGTGAGCGAGACGCCGCGGCCGGCGGCGGCGGCCTCGCCCAGCATCAGTGCGGTGCCGGACGGCGCGTCGACCTTGCGGCTGTGGTGCATCTCGATGATCTCGATGTCGAAATCGGCGTCGAGGGCTTCGGCGACTGTGCGCGTGATCGCCGTCAGCAGGTTGACGCCGAGGCTCATGTTGCCGGCCTTGACGATAGTGGCGTGGCGCGCGGCGGCCTTCAGTGCCGCCTCGTTCTCGACGCTGAGGCCCGTGGTCCCGATGACGTGGACGATGCGCGCGTTGGCGGCGAGGCCGGCGAACTCGACGGTCGCGGCGGGCGAGGTGAAATCCAGCACCGCGTCCGAGCGGGTGAAGAGCTCGAGCGGGTCGTCGGTGACCGGGATGCCGAGCGGGGCCAGTCCGGCCAGCGTGCCGAGATCGGCGCCGAGATAGGGCGAGCCCGGTCGCTCGGTGCCGCCCGCGACCGTGGCGCCCGGCGTCGCGACCACGGCCGCCAGCAGCTCGCGGCCCATGCGACCGGCCGCGCCCATCACCGCTATCCTCATGTCGCCCATGTCGAAACGGCCTCCCGATCGGCGCGGTATAGCAACCAATGCCGCAATGCGAAAGCGGTGTCGTCGGGGCGCGCGGATCGGTCCCGGGGGGCGGCGCGGCCGTCGGCCGCGCCCGGGCGATCCGGCTATTTCGGGGTTTTGGGTGCCCGGCCGCGCTCGACGGCCTCGGCGATCAGACGCTTGGCCTCGGCGGCGTCGCCCCAGTGGTGGAGCTTGACCCACTTCCCGGGCTCCAGATCCTTGTAATGAGAGAAGAAATGCTCGATCTGCTTGAGCGTGATCTCGGGCATGTCGGAGTAGTTGACGATCCTGTCGTAGCGCCTGGTCAGCTTGGGTGCGGGCACGGCGAGGATCTTCTCGTCGCCGCCGCCGTCGTCCTCCATCATGAGCACGCCGACCGGGCGGCAGTTGATGACACTGCCGGGGACCAGCGGTCGCGTGTTGCAGACCAGGACGTCGATCGGGTCGCCGTCGGGCGACAGCGTGTGCGGGACGAAGCCGTAGTTTCCCGGATAGCGCATCGGCGTATAGAGGAAGCGGTCGACGACGAGCGTGCCGGCGTCCTTGTCCATCTCGTACTTGATCGGCTCGCCGCCGACCGCCACCTCGATGATGACGTTGATGTCCTGCGGCGGGTTCTTGCCGATCTTGATGGCGTCGATGCGCATGTGGGGATCTTTCGAATGGCGGATGTGACGGGATCTGGCCGGCCAACCCGTGCACGCTGCGCGATGCGGGGCAATCCTCCATTTGGCGCAAACGGCGCCCCGTGTCGAGGCGCGTGTCGCGTCGCTCGCGCACCGGCGGCAGTGGACCCGGTCGCGGCGAAAGAGTAGACGATCTCGAGCAGGCATCCAGTCGCCCGGGCACGGCCGGGGCCCCGGGGGACGGACATGGCACGGACGAGGGATCTGAGACGAGGCGCGGCCGCCGCGCGCCGGCCATTTCTGATGGCGGCGGGCGTCGTCGCGGCGGGCGTGACGGCTGCCGGCGTGGCCGCGACCAGCCCTGTGACGGCGGCCGATCACAAGCGCACCAGCCAGCTCACCACCCTCGACATCCCGGCCTGCAAGGTCGTCAAGCGCCACGCCGACGGCAACGCCTACCGCTGCGCGGGCCTGCCCGGACATCCGGTCTATTTCGCGGAAGGCGATCTGCGGACCTTCCTGTCGTTCGGCCAGGACGCCGCCAAGCGCCGGGCCGCCGAGCAGACGCTCGGTCCCTTCAACACCGTTTTCGAGGGCAAGCGCCGGCGCACCACCATCGAGTGGCGGATCGCGCCGCGTGCCGGCAAGCCCGAGCCCCACGCCGCCATCGTCCGCTATCACGCCACGCGCGACAAGGTCCGCAGCGACGTGCTGGTGGTCACCCGTATCGGCGCCAAGGACGCCTGTCACGTCGCCTATGTCGACGCCAAGGCCAACCCGGACGCGATCCTCCTGGCGCGGCGCGCCGCCGACGAGGACGCACCGAGGTTCGATTGCACCAAGGAGCCGCAGATTCTCGGGACGCCGGGGCCGCTGCTCGGCAACTGAGACCCGCGAGACGGGAGGTGAACCCGTTCCAAGTCCCCGTTGCCCGTCATGGCCGTGTCGAGCACGGCCATGGCGTTCTGGGGAGGCTTCCGAGGTCGCAGCCCCGGCTCACGGTCATGAAGCGGTCTTTCCCGGGACAGCGCATCCGCGATGCTCGGCCGGCCCTCGTCCGCTATGGTCGGCACCGCTACGGCCAGACCAGGGAAATTTTCTCGAGTCGCGCGCGCCCGATCCTGTCGTGGGTCGAGCTGTGCGGCCGTCCACCGCGCCGCCAGTAGAAATCGATCGCCGGCGTATTGGCCGCCAGCGCCCATACGATCAGCCCGTCGAGGCGACGCGCGTCGAGCCCGGCGCGGCAGCCCTCGAACAGGTGCTCGCCGAAGCCGAGGCCCTGGTAGGCGGGGATCAGGTAGAGCTCGTAGATCTCGCCCTTGTAGGGACCGCGGACCCGGGACGGACCATAGGTGCCGTAGCCGACCGGCTTGCCGTCGAACTCCAGCAGATCGACCAGATCGCCGGACCTTATCGCGCCCGACCACCAGTCCGCGCCCCGGCGGCGGATCATCGTCTCGAGGTGCAGGGGAGGAATGATGCTGCGATAGGTGTGGAGCCACGATTCGCGAAAGATCTCCGCCAGGGCGGCCCCGTCGTCCGGATGCCCTTTGCGGATCCTGACCGCGGAACTCGAGCTCAACATTCCGCCACTATAGCGCCGATCGACGCGCAAGGCAGCACTTGCCGAGGTCGATTGCTGCGGCCGGAATGGCGGCTGCACTGCGGGTCACAGACAGAAAAGCGCCCGGGGGGAGACCCCCGGGCGCCCATGATCGGCATGTGGCCGCTCGCGGCTGCGGCGATCAGCTCGCCTTCTTGAGCTGCTCGAACGACTTCTGCGTCGCGGCATTGACGCTCTCGAACGTCTGCTTGGAGACCTTGGTCGACAGGTCGAACAGCTCCTTGGTCTGGGCGTTCGCGATCGCGAACTGCTGCTGCCAGAAGTTGGCCTGCAGGCGGGCGACCTCGGGGAGCGTCTTGGCGCGGGCGATGGCGAGGGCGGCGTCGAAGGCGGCCTCGGTGTTGACCATCGTGTTGTGCATCACCTTCTCACCGATGGCCTTGGCGCCGGCGTGGCCGGCCAGCATGACGTCCTCGATCACCTTTGCGCCATCCTTGGCGACGGCGCTGAGCTTCACGTAGGCCTCGCGCGTCTTGAGGACGGTGTCCTCGGCCATCGCCTGGACGTTCTCCGGGATGCGGGCGTCCTTGGCGGCGTTCAGCATGTCCTGGGCCTGGCGGGTGAACTGGTCGTTCATGGTGGTGCTCCTTGCGGGTTGGGCCTTGGGGCCGGCGTTGTGACTGGTCACGTCAGGGGAGATCGCGTCCCGTCCCGAAGCGCTCTCTGTTCGTGTGACACTGCTTATATAGCGCGCTTTTTTGCAGTGCAACATCTTTCTTTGTGCTACGCACTAAAGACTGATGCGCCGCCGAGGGGACACTCGCGCCGGTCCCGTTCGACTTGACTCAGCATTTTCTCGCAGATGCGAGATGGCTGCTTTTCGGGCGATCGGCTCAATCCAAGGATGTAAAGACATCTCTATAGCCCATCACCGATGGGTCGAACAGGATATCCAGCGGCCGCAGCGGCCGCGCCAGCGCGAGCCCGTCCAGCGACCGGCAGCGCGACAATGCGACGTAGGCCTGCCCGTGCGCGAACGTGCCGCGGCCGAGATCGATGTAGACCGGATCGAGCGTCAGACCCTGGCTGCGGTGGATGGTCAGCGCCCAGGCGAGGCGCACCGGGAACTGCCTGAAGGTTCCCGCCACCGTCTCGACGATCTTCTGCGCCGTCTGGTCGTAGGCATAGCGCCGGCTCTCCCAGGCCACGGGCTCGATCTCGTGTTCCGTGCCCCCGATCTCGATCCAGATCTGCTTCTCGGCGAGGCGGGAGATGCGGGCCACCGTACCGTTCACCCAGCGGCGGTCGGGATCGTTCCTGAGCATGATGACCTTGGCCCCGGCCTTGAGCAGCAGCCGCTGGTCGGTCGGATGCGCGCCCGAGCCGAACTCGCCGGTGACGCCGGCCTCGTAGGCGGTCAGGGGTCCGGCGAGGGCCTCGAGATAGCTCATGTTGATGCGCTGGGCCGCGGCATTGGTCGGCGTCAGGATCACGTAGGGATCACCCTCGCGCAGGGTCCGGATCGGGTTGACGCGCTCGTTCAGGATCGCGAGATCGTCCGCGTCGGCGGCGCCGTCCCTCACCTTGTTGAGCACCGCGAGCAGGCCCTCGTCCTTCTGCCGGAACACGTGGTCGAGCTCGAGCCGCGCCGTTCCGGCGCCCTCGCGCAGCGACGCGACGGAGAAGAAGAACGGGCCTCCGTATTCGCTCTCGAGGTAGCTCGCGACCTCGGCCTCCTGCACCACCGGCGGTAGCTGGTGGAGGTCGCCGAACATCACGAGGCGCACGCCGCCGAACGGCTCGCGCGGCCGGCCGCGATTGATCCTGAGCGACTGGTCGATGGCCCACATCAGGTCCGACCGCACCATCGACACCTCGTCGATGACGAGGAACTCGAGCTTGCGCATCAGCGCGCCGTTGCGGCTTCTCCTGATGTCGTCGGGGCGGACGAGGCGCGGCGGCAGGCCGAAGAACGAGTGGATCGTCTGGCCGCCGACGTTGACCGCGGCGAGCCCCGTCGGCGCGACCACGACCATCTCGCCGTCGATCATCTCCCTGAGGCAGCGGAGCAGCGTCGATTTGCCGGTGCCGGCGCGGCCGGTGACGAACAGGTGGCCGTCGGCGTCGCCGAGATGATCGATCGCGGCCAGGTACTCTTGGGTCGGGGTGACCCCTGCCGGCCAGGGCCGGCCCGTGAGCGCAGGGCTCCGGATTGGCGCTGTCGGCGGAGATGTGGGCGGCCGGGCGGGCCGTTTCGTCGGGTCTCGGGCCAAGGCGAAGCCTTTCGGTGCTTCGCACACCTAGCACTTCGGGTGCGCCCCGGTCACATCCGGCCGCGGATCGAGGCTGGGGAAAAGTCGGACCCGGCGCGGGCCGCGGGGTCCGTCAGCGTCGGCCGATCAGCGCCTTGATGGCGGCGATGTCATCCGCGGTCGTGCCGGCCGGCAATTTGTGCGTTTCGCGGCCGGCGAGCACCACCAGCGGCACCTGCTGCTGGTAGCCGTCGTCGTCGTAGGCGGTCTCGAGCCGGACCGCGGTGATGCGGTCGAAGGGGATGGTCAGGATGTTGTTGGCGAACGCGCCCGACCGCACGAGGTCGGCCGTTCTCCTGGAGGGGTCGAATACCGCCTGGACGACGTGGCCGGGGTCGACGATCGACAAGAAGAACACGACCGCCGCCACCGCCGCGATCGCGAACATGACGATGTGCAGCACAAACCGCCCGTTGCCGAGCGCCCGCGGGTCGAACAGGGAGAACAAGAGGACCGGCACCGCAAGTCCGATCAGGATCGGCACCAGGGCGTGAAAGCCCTTGTAGGCGCCGGGCGCCACATGGGCGACGGTCGGGTCGACGAGGACCAGCCGGCCCTGCTCGGGGTGCGCCATGGACGTGCTCCGGCACTGGAAACGACCGGGACAGTCTGCCGCGGTTTTCGGAAGTTTTCCGTTAACCCGTGCCGTCGCCGGACGGACCGGTCGAGTGATGGGAGCCGAAAAGGAAACGGCCGCCCGATCGGGACGGCCGTTCGGCGTCGTGATGCGGCCGGGGCCGCCTGCGCAAATGCGGGATCAGTCGGCGGTGATGCTGATGACCTTGAAGTCCTTGTCCATCTTCAGGTCGTACTTCTTGCCGTCGGCGCACGTCGCATCCTCGTACTCGTAGATGCCCGACGACTCGCTCTCCTTCTCGCCCTTGCCGCCCGTGCAGCCCCAGGTCTTCGCCGTCGCGGTGATCTTCTCCATCTCGGCCGCCGAGGGCTTCTCGTCGGCGAGCGCGGCGCCGGCGCCGAGCGCCAGCGCGACAGCGGCGAGAATTGCGGTCTTCATGATCGGTCTCCATCGTTGTGGCCCGGGCACGGACGTGGTGTGCGGGCCGGGATTGTCAAGGAGCGCTTCCCCGGGGCGGCGAGTTGCGATCGCCTTCCGAACATCAACCATGAGCCGGCGTGCTTTGGCAAAGCCGGGATCGCAGACCTGCCCAGATCGGGAATTCGTCCCGGCGATCGTGGGGAAAAGACTACGGCCGCCGGCTTCCCGGTCAGGCGACGTTGGCCTCGCGGTCCGACTCGCGCTTCCTTTCCTGCTTCTTCCGCTCGTTGGGGTCGAGCCAGCGCTTCCTGAGGCGGATCGATTCGGGCGTGATCTCCACGAGCTCCTCGTCGGTGATGTAGCTCATCGATTTCTCGAGCGTCAGCTTGATCGGCGTGGTCAGGAGCACCGCGTCGTCCTTGCCCGAGGCGCGGACGTTGGTCAGCTTCTTGCCCTTGACGACGTTGACCTCGAGGTCGTTGTCGCGGGTGTGCTCGCCGACGATCATGCCGACGTAGACGCGGGTCTGCGCACCGATGAAGAACGGCCCGCGGTCCTGCAGGTTGAAGATCGCGTAGGCGGCCGCCTCCCCATCCGAGTTCGAGATCAATACACCCGTGTGGCGGCCGGCGATCTCGCCCTTGTAGGGCGCGTAAGCGTGGAACAGCTTGTTCATGACCGCCGTGCCGCGGGTGTCCGACAGCAGCTCGGACTGGTAGCCGAGCAGCGACCGCGTCGGGACGTGGAACACCATGCGCGTGCGCCCGCCGCCGGACGGGCGCATTTCCAGGAGCTCCCCCTTCCTCTCGCTGAGCTTCTGCACGACGACGCCGGTGTGGCCGTCGTCGACATCGATGATGACCTCCTCGATCGGCTCGAGCTTCTGCCCGGTCTCGGCGTCGAGCTTGATCACGACCTTCGGCCGCGAGACGGTCAGCTCGAAGCCCTCTCGGCGCATGTTCTCGATCAGGATCGCGAGCTGCAGCTCGCCGCGGCCGGAGACCGTGAAGCTGTCGCCCTCGCCGGAATCGGCGACCTTGATCGCGATGTTGCGCTCGGCCTCCTTCATCAGCCGGTCGCGGATGACGCGGCTCTGCACCTTGTCGCCTTCCTGGCCGGCGAAGGGGCCGTCGTTGATGCGGAACAGCATCGACAGCGTCGGCGGATCGACCGGCTGGGCCGGCAGCGGCGCTTCGACCGAGGGATCGCACAGCGTGTCGGC
>JAKAML010000033.1 GCA_021812845.1 Pseudomonadota bacterium | reverse complement strand
GGCTCGGGCGGGGCGTCGTGCCGGGTGCGGCCGGCGCCGCGCGGGTCGAGGGCCGTCGCCACCTCCTCGAGCTCCTGAAGCTCCTCGCGCATCTTCGTGAACACCGGCCCGAGCGACGGCCAGTCGAAGCCGACCTTGGCGGCCTTGTCCTGCAACTTGACGGCGCGAACGAGTGCCGGCTGCGGCAACGGCACGCCGTCGAGGACCGAGGCAGCGTCCCCGACCGAGGGCACCGTCGCGCCGGCCGCCGCGCCTTTTCTCCTCGCCTTCTCCGCCCTCTCCTCGGCCTTGATGCGTGCCCAGAGACCGTCGACGTCGCCCGGCGTGCGGGCCGCCGCGTCGCCGAAGACGTGTGGATGGCGACGGATCATCTTGCGCGCGACCCCGTCCACGACCTCGGCGAAGCGGAAGTGCCCGGCCTCCTCGGCGATGCGCGCGTGATAGACGACCTGCAGCAGGAGATCGCCCAGCTCCTCCTCGAGATCGACGAGGTCGCCGCGCTCGATGGCGTCCACGACCTCGTAGGCCTCCTCGATGGTGTAGGGCGCGATGGTCGCGAAATCCTGCGCCAGATCCCACGGGCAGCCGGTGACGGGCGTTCTGAGTGCCGCCATGACGGCGACGAGGTCGGCGATGGTCATCCTGTCGTGGTCGTCGTTCGTCACGCCTCGTCTCCGTCGCGTCGCTGAACTACAGTGCCTGCGGCAGCCGAGGCACAACATTCCCCCTCTCCCCACTGCAGGGGTTGGGAGAGGGGACGAGAGCACGGCCCGCCGGGTGGGGGAGGGGACATGCTGGCCATCGTCTTGAACGGCCTCGTCATGATGGCCGAGTTCGTCGCCGTGGCGGCCGTCGCGGCCCTTGGCTACCACTATCCGGCCGGCTTTGCAGCGGCGACGACGATACTGGCGCTCGTACTCGGCTTGGCCCTCGAGCGGGCGCGGCTGCAGAACGAGATGCCGTTCTACTTCGAAGGCGAGGGCAGGTGGCGAAGCGTCACGGTGTGGCTGGTCGCGACCGCCGAGGCGGTGATCAAGGCGCTGCTCGCGGGCGTCTGCGCGCTGCTGACGTTCTCGGGCACCGACCAGGGGCGGCTGTTCTGGGTCGCGGTCGTGTTCGGCGTCGCGGTCTATCTCGGCGCCTGGGTCTCGCGCAGCCTCTCGATCTCGCTCCGCGCACGGCCGCTGCGCTGGGGATGGTTCCGGCTCGCGGTGCCGCTCGGGCTCATGGTCTCGCTCGCGCTGTCGTTCCTGCCGCAGCCGAGCTTCACGGATCTCGGGCGCAAGCTCATCTTCGAGCTTCCGGAACGGCCGACGCTGGCGCAGGCCAGCGAGACGCTGTTCGTGCTCAAGCAGAAATTCGACGCGCTCGTCGCCGCACTGCTGTCGTGGATCGTGCCCGTCGAGTGGGCGCAGGTTCTGGGCGCGGTGGTGAGCGTCAACGTGCTGACGGGCTTCGTGGCGGCGATCTACGCGGTGGTGATCGCGGAGGCCGTGCGGCGGGCAGGGGGGTGAGCGGGGATCGGGGATCAGGGATCAGGGATCCGGACGTCGGCGGCGGACGGCGTGCGGCTGCGGCGCGAGCCGCCGATCGGCGGTCGCGGTGCGGGACGGCGGCGGGAACGGAGCGGTGCGCCTCGTTCAAGAAAAAAGTGATGCGGCGCTCTCCGCCCCATCGCGCGAAACGGGGGTGGGCCCCCTTTACGAACCGTCGCCACCACCATCACCTCGCGCATCGGAACGAGGCTTGGTCACGATTGTCGCCGTGACCGGCAGGACAGAGTGCAGGGCGCGTATGCCCGGCACGACCCCGGTGAATCTGACGTCACCGGCGGTCCGTCGCGCCCCCATCCACCCACAGGATCCCAGCTCGAGCCTGTGCCCGTCGTGTGCGGCAGGGTGAGCGAGTGTAGGCGCGGGCGGCGGGGGCGGGGATAAGCCGGACCGGGTCGGGCGAGCGGCAGGGCACTCGCGCGATCCAGACCGGCGGTCGATGGCGGCCACATCGAGCGCGGCGAGGTTCTGGCGGGCTGGATCGCGAGATTCGAGCGCAGCGGACTTGCAATCGGCGATGTTCGCATAAGACATATTATGGAATGTTCTCGATGGAAAACTGCGAAATAACGGTTTGTTATTCTTATGCTATCACATGCAAGTGGCTACCGGGAGCCCGGCCCCGCGGCGGAGCCGCGCTCGGCCATCGGCGGCGCGGCGCCATGCCCGCGGCGCGGCCTCAGGACTACTTCTCGCCCTTCTCATGGTGGTCGGCGACGAAGCGGTCGAGGAGCCGCACGCCCCAGCCCGATGCCCACGACGGGCTGATGTCGCTCCGCGTGGCGTCCATGGCCGTGCCGGCGACGTCGATGTGCGCCCACGGCGTATCCTTGACGAAGCGTTGCAGGAACGCCGCCGCCGTGCACGCCCCGCCCCAGCGGCCGCCGATGTTCTTCATGTCGGCTGTCTTGCTGTCGATCAGCTTGTCGAAGCTCTTGTCGAGCGGCATCCGCCAGATCTTCTCGCCGGTGGCGTCGGAGGCGCTCTTCAGGTCGCCGAAGAGCCTGTCGTCGTTGCAGTAGACGCCGGCGAAGTCCTTGCCGAGCGCGACCATGATGGCGCCGGTCAGGGTGGCGAGGTCGACGATCAGCTTCGGCTTGAAGCGCTCCTGCGCGTACCAGAGCACGTCGGCGAGCACGAGGCGGCCCTCGGCATCCGTGTTCAGGATCTCGATGGTCTGGCCCGACATCGAGGTCACGATGTCGCCGGGCCGCACCGCCGAGCCCGAGGGCATGTTCTCGACGCAGCCGATGAGGCCGACCGCGTTGACCGCCGCCTTGCGCTCGGCGAGCGCCAGCATCAGCCCGGTGACGCACGCGGCGCCGCCCATGTCGCCCTTCATGTCCTCCATGCCGGCGGCGGGCTTGATCGAGATGCCGCCGGTGTCGAACACGACACCCTTGCCGACGAAGCAGACCGGCTTCTGGCGCTTCGACCTGGCGCCGTGCCACTGCATGATCGCGAGTCGCGACGGCCTGACGCTGCCCTGGCCGACGGCGAGCAGCGACTGCATCTTCAGCGCCTCCATCGCCGGGACGTCGAGGATCTCGACCTCGACGCCGGCCCGCTCCAGCTCGCGGACACGCTCGGCGAACTCGACCGGGCCCAGCGCGTTGGCCGGCTCGTTGACGAGATCGCGGGCGAGGTAGACGCCGTCGGCGACCGATTTCAGCCGCTGGAAGGCGGCCTCAGCCTTCTCGGGATCGGGGGTGTGGACGACGAGCCGGCTCAACCCGTCGCGACCCGCATCCTCGCCGCCGCCATTGGCCGCCGGTGCGCCGTTCCCCTGCCCGTCGTCCCGTCCGCCGCGGCGGGTCTGGTACTTCTTGAACGAATAGTGGCGCAGCAGAGCGCCGTAGGCGAGCTCGGCCGCGATCGCGTCGGGCTTGTCGACGCTGTCGGCGATCTCGGCGATGATGCTGGCCGTGGCGCACTTGCGGGCGGTGATGTGGCCGAGTGCGGTGCCGCCGAGCATCGTGCGGTCGAGATCGGTGTGCGACTTGGCCTTGCCGGCGCCGACCAGCAGCAGGCGCTGGATATCGAGCCTGGCGGGGGCGAGAAGCTCGATCGTCGCCTTCGACTTGCCTTTGAAATCGGCAGCCTCCGCGGCCTTCAGGACCGCTCCGCCCGACTTGGTGTTGAGCTCCTTCAATCGGCCGCCGAGCGCCAGCTCGTCGGAAGCGAACGCCACCGTCACGGCTTCCGGCGCGGAAGCCAGGGCCGCAAAGACGATCTCGAGGCGGTCGGACATCGAAAGCTCCGTGTGAGAGTGCTGGATCGTGCGCGTTGCCGCGCGGTCGTGCGCCCCGGACGGCGCGGCGCCGGGCCGGCACGACGCCGGACAAGCGCTTCCGGGCGAGCATCGCCGGCGCGGGGCGGCGCCGTCCGCACCCGACCGGCCGCCCTCTGTCCGCGAACGTCCATGGGGAATGTTTCCGTGGCCGGCGACCATAGCCGCTCGTCAGCAGCGAGCGCAAGCAGCGCGCCCGCCCGCGGCGCCGGGCTTGCGGTGCCGCCCGAGGCTCGGCTAGGGATGCATCGGGGCGGCATTTCCGGGGCCCGGAGCGGTGGTCACGGGAAGCCATCGCCGGGGGCCGAGAACGAAATTCCGCCACCCTTCCGTGGAACCCGAGACCGGGTGGCGCGACCGCCGATCGCCGCGTTGGCGTCCCTTGTCCGGCCGTCGCGCCTCCCCGCCGAGGATCGCCGGGCGGCGCGGCGTCCGCGGCAGACCGTCTGGAGCCTGGGCACCCCGATCCATGTCGATCATCGAACGCTATGTTTTCCGGCAGGCGGCGGGCGCCCTCCTCCTCATCCTGCTGTCGCTCTCCGGCATCGTCTGGATCGCCCTCGCGCTGCGCCAGCTCAACGTCGTGACATCGCAGGGCCAGGACGCCTGGCTGCTGTTCAAGATGACGACGCTCGCGCTGCCGAACCTGATGGCGATCATCGCGCCCTTCGCCCTCCTGATCGCCACCATCCACACGCTGAACCGGCTCAACGGCGACAGCGAGCTGATCGTGCTCACCGCATCGGGGGCGACGATCTGGCGCGTCGGACGGCCGCTGTTGCTGCTGGCGCTGCTCGTGGCCTCGGGTGTCGCGCTCGTCAACCACCTGGGCCAGCCGTGGAGCCTCAGGACGCTGCGCGACTACATCGTGCACGTGCGCACCGATCTCCTGTCGCAGGTGATCCAGCCGGGGCGCTTCTCGAGCCCCGAATCGAAGCTCACCTTCCACATCCGCGAGCGGGCACCGGGCGGCGATCTGCTCGGGCTCGTGATGCACGACCAGCGCGATCCGAAGCTGTCGCAGGCCTACCTCGCCGAGCGCGGCACGATCGTGAAGCAGGAGAACTCGGCCTATCTCCTGATGACGAACGGCCACATCGTGCGCCGGTCGGACCCGCAGAAGCCGGCGGACATCATCGCCTTCAAGACCTATGCCGTCGATCTCAACCGGCTCGAGACCAAGGACGACGACAGCGACGACCTGAAGCCGCGCGAGCGCTATCTCGACGAGCTGTTGAACCCGGAGCGGACCAGCGCGAGCTATCGCCGGGTGCCGGGGCAGTTCCGCGCCGAGTTGCACGAGCGGTTCGCCAATCCGCTGTTCCCGATCGCGTTCGTCCTGATCGCGCTCGCGGCCGTGGGGCAGGCGCAGAGCACGCGGCAGAACCGGGTCGAGCGTGTCGTCGGGGCGTTCGTGGGGGCGGTCGCCACGCGCATCTCGGGCCTCGCCGCCAACTTCCTCGTCGTCATCAACGGCGCCGCCGTGCCGCTGCTCTACGGCATTCCGCTGCTGGCCATCGGGGGCTCCCTCGTCGCCATCCGCCGCGGCGCACGGCCGCGCCGCGGACCGAGCCGCGCCGGCCGTCTCGCGAGCGCCGTGGCCGGCCGGCTCTTTCCACGGATCGAAGGCTCGCGCCGTGCCCTGCGCCGCCTGGCGGGACGCTCGAGACCCGATGACGAGGCCGGGCCATGACCAGCCGCTTGACCCTCGATCTTTATATCGCCCGGCGGTTCCTCGTCGCAATACTTGGGACGTTCTTGCTCTGCTCTGTCCTGATCTTCATGATCGACTTCGTGGAGTTGCTGCGTCAATCGGGCAAGTACGGCGCGGCGCCGGCCTGGAAGCTCGCCACCATGGCGCTGCTGCGGCTGCCCGCCTACACCGAGTTCCTGATCGGCTTCGCCGTGCTCGCCGGCAGCATCGCGGCGCTGCTGATGCTGGCGCGCAAGAGCGAGCTGGCGGTGATGCGGGCCGGGGGAATGTCGGTATGGCAGTTCCTGCGGCCGGGCCTGCTGGTCGCATTCACGCTGGGCGTGCTGACCGTCGTCGTCTACAACCCGCTCGCCGCCGCGGCGCGGGACAGCGGCGAGCGCATGTTCGCCGCGACATTCGGTCGGGAAACCAACGTGCTGGCGGCACAATCGGGCGACACCTGGCTGCGCCAGGACGGGATCGACGGGCAGTCGATCATCGGCGCCGCCGCCGCCGCACGCCGCGGTCTGCAACTGACGGGCGTCGTCGTCTACGGCTACGACCACAAGGGGAATTTCGTGGAGCGTGTGGACGCCGCCTCGGCGCAGCTCCGGGCGGGGTATTGGCAGATCACGGACGCTTGGGTTTCCCGGCTCGGCAGCGAGCCCGAAAGGTACGGCACCTACCTCGTCTCCACGCACCTCACCCCGGAGCGCGTGCAGGATGCCCTGGGCAGTGGCTTGTCGGTGTCGTTCTTCGAGTTGCCGGGCTTGATAGAAGTTACTGAAAAAGCGAAGCTTTCCGCCGAGCGCCTGCGCATCCAGTACGAGCTGCTGCTGGCCCGTCCGCTGCTCTGCGTGGCGATGGTCCTTTTGGCGGCCACTGTGTCATTGCGGTCATTCCGATCAGGGGGCATCCAGACTATGGTCGTGACCGGGATGATAGGGGGTTTCGGCTTCTTCTTGTTCGCAGAGGTCTCACGGCAGATCGGCATGGCAGGCCTGGCCCCGGCGTGGGTCGCGGCCTGGATGCCGGTGGCGATCGTGGGGCTTCTATCCGTGACGGTGCTGCTGCACCTGGAGGACGGCTGAGTGATGCTTGTTGCGAGGGCACCGCAGGTGACTTGCGGCCAAGCTCGCGCCTCGACGCTGCTTCACGACGTGAAGCGGCGGGGTGCCGCTTGGCGCGTCGCCGTGCGCGCCGTCGCGCTCGCCACTGCCACCCTCGCCCTCGTCGCGACGCTGCCCGGCTGGCCCGGCTCGCGCTCCGGCGCGGCCCTCGCACAGGACGCGAGCGGCGTCGGCACCACGGGCCCGAAGTCGACGTCGTTCCCCAAGCAGCCGGGCGGCGTGTTCGGCAAGGTGAAGCGCCCGGATACGGCGAAGCCGCTCCATCTCCAGGCCGACCAGCTCATCTACGACCAGAGCGGCAACCGCGTCGTGGCGCGCGGCAACGTCGAGATCTTCTTCGACAACAACATCCTCAATGCCGACGAGGTGATCTACGACCAGTCCGCCGACACGCTCGAGGCCGCCGGCAACGTGATCGTGAAGGATCCGAACGGCAACATCATCCACGCCGACCGCTACACGCTGACCTCGGACTTCCGGGACGGATTCGTGCAGCAGTTGTCGGCGATCTCGCGCGACGACACGCGCATCGCCGCGCAGGAAGCCGTGCGCCGCGACGGCAACGTCACCGAGTTCAAGCAGGGCAAGTTCAGCCCGTGCAAGAGCGAGGCCGGGATGCCGCCGTTGTGGTGCATCGGCGCGTCGCGGATCATCCACGACGCGGAGGCGGCGACCATCACCTACCAGGATGCGCAGTTCGAGCTGTTCGGCGTGCCGGTGCTGTACTTCCCCTATTTCCAGCACGCCGACCCGTCGGTGAAGCGGCGCTCCGGCTTCCTTTTGCCGGGCATCAGCGTGTCCGACACGCTCGGCTACACGACCGAGGTTCCCTACTACTTCGCGCTCAACCCGAGCTACGACTTCCTGTTCCACCCGATGTACACCTCCAAGCAGGGCGTGCTGTGGCAGGGCACCTGGCGGCAGCGGCTGGCGCAGGGCGAGTACCAGGTGAAGTTCGCCGCGCTCGATCAGGATTCGTCCAGGCTCGACCTGACGGTGCCGAACCGCGACGACCTCGACGGCTGGCGCGGGTCCATCGAGACCAGGGGCAAGTTCTCGCTCGGGAGCTGGTGGAGCCTCGGCTGGGACGCGATCTTCGAGAGCGACGACACCTTCCGCCGGTTCTACAAGCTCGACAGCATCCTGCTCACCGATCGGGTCAATCAGGTCTATCTGACCGGTCTCTCCGAGCGGAACTACTTCAGCGCCAAGATGTACCATTTCGGCGGACTGACGTTCTCGGACACCAACGATTCGGAATCGGTCGTGCACCCGATCATCGACCACAACTACGTGCTCGACGACGTGCTCGGCGGCGAGCTGACGTGGACCTCGAACGTGATGCAGTTCGGCCGCGAGGACATCGGCAAATCGGGCCGTCGCCAGGACATGACGCGCGCCATCACGGAGTTCAAGTGGCGGCGCCGGCTGACGGACGCCATCGGCATCACTTACACACCGTTCGGCGAGGTGCGCGGCGACGCCTATCAGCTCTCGGATTTCATCGACCCGACGATCAGCGGCGACGCCGCCGCCATCGCCGCGGACCCCTCGGCCCGCGTCGCCGCCGACGACACCGTGGTGCGCGGCAATGCCGCCGCCGGTGTGACCGTCGCCTACCCGTGGGTCGCGAACTCGCCGGGCATCGCCCACGTCATCGAGCCGATCGGACAGATCATCGGCCGCAACAAGACGACCGACCAGCGCCGACTGCCGAACGAGGACGCGCGCAGCCTCGTGTTCGACGACTCGAACCTGTTCGACGTCAACAAGTTCTCGGGCTACGACCGGATCGAGACCGGCACCCGCGCCAACGTCGGCCTGCAGTACACTTTCCAGGCCAATTCCGGCGGCTATGCGCGCATCCTGGCCGGCCAGAGCTTCCATCTCGGCGGCACCAACGCCTTCGCCGGCACGACGACGACCTGCCGCAAGCAGAACCCCTTCGATACGACCCAGCTCATCACCCTGTCGGGCGCCGCCGGCTATGACGCGGACTGCAACCCGATCTTCAATCCGTCCTCCGGTCTCGAAACCTCGCGCTCGGACTACGTTCTCGGCGTCTATCTTGCGCCGACGGACATGTTCCGCGTGATCTCGCAGAGCCGCTTCGACGAGAAGACGATGGCGCTCCGCCGCGAGGATCTGGCGGCGCAGGCCGTCGTCGGGCCGCTGTCGAGCACCGTCATCTACAGCTACTCCGCCGCCGACCCGCAGTTCGGCATCGTCGACAACCAGCAGGAGATCGTCGGCGTTCTGGGCTTGAAGCTGTCGGAGTACTGGAGCCTGTCGGCCGCGGTCCGCTACGACATCGACGAGCAGATGCGGATGTCCGACAGCATCACCCTGAAGTACGGCGACGAGTGCTTCGTCCTGACCGCGACCTTCCAGGAGTCGTTCTACCGCGATCCCGCTCTCGGCATCGAGCCCGACCGCAGCATCATGCTCCGCTTCGAATTCAAGCATCTCGGCGCCTACAGCTACAAATCCGACCAGCTCGACTACGTGACCGGCGAGCAGATCCGGCAGTAGGCAGCGCGAGGTCGCCGCCGACGTCCGGCGGCCCGGCGACCGATCGACGGGGCCGGAGCGGCGCGCCGGCAGGGTCGGCTTCGCGGGCCGGGGGTGGTGCG
>JAKAML010000032.1 GCA_021812845.1 Pseudomonadota bacterium | reverse complement strand
CGTGGGACAGCGTCCCCTACGTGCCCTACATGTTCTGGTCGTTCCGCATCATGGTCGGCCTCGGCTTCTTCATGCTGGCGCTGTTCGCGGCCGGGTTCTATTTCCTCGCCGCTGGAACGCTGGAGCGCCAGCAGACGCTGCTGCGGATCGCGGTCTTCTCGATCCCGATGCCGTGGATCGCCTGCGAGATGGGCTGGTTCGTGGCCGAGTACGGACGCCAGCCGTGGGCCATCGGCGAGGTGCTGCCGACGTACCTCGCCGCCTCCTCGCTCACCGTCGCGGACCTTGTGTTCTCGATCGCGGTCTACGTCGTGTTCTACACCGTGCTGCTCGCCATCGAGGTCTATCTGATGCTGAAGTTCATCCGGCTCGGGCCGAGCTCGCTGCACACCGGCCGCTACCACCACGAGCGCGGCGGCGGCCACGGCACGGCGCCGCAGCCGGCCGAGTGAGGTCGGCCGACGTCACGAGGTCAGCGAAGGGAGACGGACGCCATGCTGCTGGACTATGAGACCCTGAAGCTCGTCTGGTGGCTGCTCATCGGCATCCTGCTGATCGGCTTCGCGATCACCGACGGCATGGACATGGGCGTCGGCACGCTGCTGCCGTTCATCGGCCGCACCGACAGCGAGCGCCGCGTGGTCATCAATGCCATCGCTCCGCACTGGGACGGCAACCAAGTTTGGCTCATCACCGCCGGCGGCGCGATCTTCGCGGCCTGGCCCGCGGTCTACGCGGCGGCGTTCTCCGGCTTCTACCTCGCCATGCTGCTGGTGCTCGTGGCGCTGTTCTTCCGCCCGGTCGGCTTCGACTACCGCTCCAAGCTCGAGGATGCGCGCTGGCGGAACGCCTGGGACTGGGCGCTGTTCGCCGGCGGCGCCGTCCCGGCGCTCGTCTTCGGCATCGCCTTCGGCAATCTGCTCCAGGGCGTCCCGTTCCATCTCGACCGCTTCCTCAGGCCGCAGTACGAGGCGACCTTCATCTGGGCACTGCTCGGCCTGCTCAATCCTTTCGCGCTTCTTGCGGGTCTCCTCTCGGTCGCCATGCTCGCGGTCCACGGCGCGACGTGGCTCCAGCTCCGCACGGAGGACGTCATCGCCGAGCGGGCACGGGCCATGATCCTCCTGCTTGCCCCGGTCGTCGCGGGGCTGTTCGCGCTCGCAGGGATCTGGGTCTACCTCGGGGTCGACGGCTACCGCATCGTGTCCCAGCCGCCGCCCGGCGCGTTGCCGAACCCGCTGGCCAAGGAGGTGGTGCGGGCGCCCGGCGCCCTCCTCGACATCTATGCCCGCGCGCCGCTCGCGCTCCTCGCGCCGGCGCTCGGCCTCGTCGGCCCGTTCGTCGTCGTTGCCCTGTCGCGGATGCGGGCGGCCGGTCTCGCCTTTGCGGCGAGCGCGCTGTCGATGGCCGGCATCATCGCCACCGCCGGGCTGTCGATGTTCCCGTTCATCATGCCGTCGAGCAGCCGGCCGGGCTCGAGCCTGACGGTGTGGGACGCCTCGTCGAGCCACCTCACCCTCTCCGTCATGTTCTGGGCCGTCGCGATCCTGCTGCCGCTCGTGCTCGCCTACACCGTCTGGGCCTACTGGGCGATGTGGGGCAAGATTACCGTGAAGGGCATCGAGCAGAAGCCCCACGAGGTCTATTGATCGGCCGCCGACCCGGCGGCAGAAAGGCATTCGACATGTGGTACTTCACCTGGATCCTCGGTGTGACCGCGGCGCTGGCGCTCGGTGTCATCAACGTGATGTGGTACGAGTTCCAGAACGCCTTCGAGGCCGACGACGAGGCGCGCGAGCAGCGGGACGAGGCCGGCGGCGGTGGCTGATACCGCGCGGCTCGAAGGCTTCCTCAAGTCGCAACGGTCCCTCGCCCGCCGCCCGCTGCGCATCGCTGTCGGCGCGGGCGTCGGTGCCGGGCTTCTCACCATCGTCCAGGCCTGGCTCGTCGCCTCGATCCTCGCCGACGTCCTGTTCGGCAAGGCGGACCTCGCCGCCGTCTCCGACCGGCTCGTGCTTCTGCCGCCCGTATTTCTCGCGCGCGCCGTCCTCGCCTATGTGGGCGAGACCGCCGCGGTCGCCGCCGGCGCGGAAGTGCGACGCGGCTTGCGCGCGCGCCTTCTCGATCATGTCCTGGCGCTGGGACCGGCCCGCCTCGCGGGCCACGACACCGGCGCGCTCGCCACGACCGTCACCGACGGCGTCGACGCCGTGCAGTCCTATTACGCCCGCTATCTGCCGGCGGCGGCGCTGACCGCGACGGTGCCCGTGGCGATGCTGGCCGCCGTCGTGCCCTACGACTGGCTGGCGGCGCTCGTGTTCGTGGTCACGGCGCCCCTCATCCCCGTTTTCATGATCCTGATCGGCGCCGGCGCCGAGAAGCTGAGCCAGCGGCAGTGGTCGGCGCTCGTCCGCATGTCCGGCCACCTGCTCGACGTCATCCAGGGCTTGACCACGCTGAAGCTGTTCGACGCCGGCCGCCGCGAGGCCGAGGTCGTCTCGGCCATGGCCGAGGGCTACCGCCGCGACACCATGGCGGTGCTGCGCTTGGCCTTCCTGTCCTCGCTCGCGCTCGAATTCCTGGCGACGGTCTCGATCGCGATGGTCGCCGTCCTGGTCGGGTTCCGGCTGTTGTGGGGCGACCTTGCGTTCTTCAACGGCATGTTCGTGCTGCTCTTGGCGCCGGAGCTCTACGCGCCGCTGCGCGCGCTGGGGACGCACTACCACGCCCGCATGGAGGCGATCGGCGCGGCCGGCGAGCTCGTCGAGCTGCTGGCGACGACCGCTCCCGTTCGCGATGGCGACCGGCGGCGACCCGGCACCGCGGGACCGCCGCGCATCCGCTTCGACGACGTTTCGGTCGCGTTCCCCGATGGCCGCACGGGGCTGACGGGTCTCAGCTTCGACGTCGCTCCCGGCGAGCGGATCGCGCTCGTCGGTCCGAGCGGCGCCGGAAAGACGACGGTGCTCGGTCTCGTGAGCGGCTTCCTCGCGCCGACCGCGGGCTGCATCCTCGTCGACGGCGTTCCGCTCGAGGAGCTGGATGCCCTCGCCTGGCGCCGGCGGATCGCTGCGCTGCCGCAGCGTCCGCACATCTTCCGCGCGAGCGTCGAAGAGAACATCGCCATGACGGACGGCACGCGCGACGATGCCGGCGCCGTGCGGGAATCCGTGACCGTGGCGGCTCGCAATGCACGCGCATATGACCTCGTCGCCCGCCTGCCGCAGGGGTTCGACACCCTGATCGGCGACGGCGGCGCCGGGCTGTCCGGCGGCGAGGCGCAGCGCGTCGCGCTGGCGCGCGCCTTCCACCGCGATCCGGCCGTCGTGCTGCTCGACGAGCCGACGGCCCATCTCGACCGGGCGACCGAGGCCGCCTTGACGGGCGCGATCGACTGCCTGCTCGCGGGCCGCACGTCGCTGACCATTGCCCATCGTCTGGAGACCGTCCGCGCCGCGGATCGCATCCTGGTGCTCGACGGGGGCCGGCTCGTCGCCACGGGCCGGCACGACGAACTCGTCGCGGCCGGTGGTCTCTACGCGCGGCTGGCCGGCGGGGAGGCGGGTCGGGCCGCCGCGGGAGGTGCGCGGTGAGCGACATCCTCCGGCTGCTCGCGCTCATGGGGCGCAATCGCGGAGCGATGGCGCTCGCCGTCCTGCTGGCTCTCGTCGCGACGTTGTCGGGAATCCTGCTGATGGCGGTCTCGGGCTGGTTCATCGCCTCCATGGCGCTGGCCGGCGCCGCCGGCGCCACCATGAATTATTTCACCCCCGGCGCGATCATCCGCGCGCTGGCCATCGCCCGCACTGCCGGTCGCTACGGCGAGCGCGTGTCGAGCCACGAGGCCACGTTCCGCGTTCTCGCCGGGCTCCGGCGCTGGTTCTACGATGCGCTCGAGCCGCTCGCCCCGGCGCGCCTCGCCGGAGCGGCGTCGGGCGACGTCCTGGCGCGGATCCGCAACGACATCGAGCGGCTGGAACTCGTGTTCCTGAGGCTCCTGTCCCCTGTCGTCGTCGCGGTGCTGGCCACGACCGTCGTCACCGCCGTGCTCGCGCTCTACGATGGGGCCGTCGCACTCTGCGTCCTGCTGCTGCTGCTCGCCGCGGGCGCAGCCCTTCCCTGTTGGGCGGCCCGCTCCGGCGCGTCGCCGAGCCGCGACCAGCAGGCGGTCACGGCCGGGATGAAGGAGCTTCTGGTCGATCGGTTCGACGGCCTCGCGGACCTGAAGCTCGCCGGGCTCGAAACCGCGCTCACCGCACGTCTCGCCGCCCTCGACGATCGCCAGCTCGCCGCGGAGGCGCGACTGGCACGGCTTCAGGGCCTCTCCCTCGCAGGCGTCGGTCTCGCCGCCAATCTCTCCGCCCTCGCCGTGCTCGTGCTCGCAATTCCACTGGTTACGTCCGCGCGTCTCGCACCGGCCGAGCTGCCGATGCTGGTGCTCCTCGCCGTGGCCAGCTTCGACGCGGTCGCGCCGCTGCCGCTGGCCGCACAGTCGCTGGCCGGAACGCTGGCCTCCGCCCGACGCCTGTTCGCCCTCGTCGATCAGCCGGCCGCCGTCACCGACCCTCCGCGGCCCGTCCCGATGCCGGCCGCATCCGACCTCGTCTTTGCGGATGTCTCCTTCCGCTATCGCGCCGACGGTCCGCTCGTGTTGTCGGCGCTCGACCTCGATCTCCGCGAGCGCCGCCGGATCGCGCTCGTCGGCGAGACGGGGGCCGGCAAGTCGAGCGTCGCGCATCTCGCCATGCGGTTCTGGAATCCCTGCGTCGGCGAGATCCGCCTGGGTGGCGTGTCCGTCGACCGGCTGCCGCTCGATGCCTGCCGCCGCCGCATCGCGGTCGCGCCCCAGCACCCGCACCTCTTTGCCGCCACCGTTCGCGACAATCTGCGACTGGGCCGCCCCGAAGCCACCGACGCCGAGATCGAGGCCGCGGCGCGCGCGGCGCAGATCCACGATGTCGTCTCCGCGATGCCCAAGGGCTACGCCACCTTCGTCGGCGCCCGCGGCCACCTCCTCTCGGGCGGCGAGGCGCGCCGGCTTTCGGTTGCGCGTGCGCTTCTCAAGGATGCCCCGATCCTGATCCTCGACGAGCCCACCGAGGGGCTCGATGCGGAGACGGCCGCGCGGCTGATGGAGGGCGTTCTCGTGGCGGCGCGCGACCGCAGCATCCTCCTCGTCACGCATCGTCCGGCCGGCCTCGACGCCATGGACGAGATCGTCGTGCTCGAGGGCGGGAGGGTCGCCGATCGCGGCCGCTTCCGGGATCTGTCGCGCGCCGGAGGCCCGCTCGCCGCCTTCCATTCGCGCCTCGGAGACCGCCCGGACCCGACCTGAGGCTGGCGGTAACCACATGAATAGACACGATTAATCGAATCGCCGTCCGCGCCTGCTACGGTCCCGTCCGTCTCCGTCTCTTGACGGCCATCTTCACCTGTTGTGTGTAATCCGCGCCGAGGGCCCCTCACCGTGTCGCCCCGCCCGACGTCGCGCATCAGGCGTTGCACGACCCCCACCCACGCACAGGAAGATTCCGATGCGCTGCAAGCTCGTCACCGTCGCGGTCGCATTTGGCGCCCTGTTCTCCGCTTCCGGCCCGACCGGCATCGCCGATGCCAATCCTGCCCCGCGCAACGCTCCCGCGGGCAAGCCCGCCCCGGTCGCCGCTCATCCTTCGACCCCGCCGCCGGCCAACAACCGCAATTGCCAGAACATCGGCGACTTCGACGGCTGGTTCGCGGCCTTCAAGAAGGAAGCGATCGCCGAGGGCATCAAGCCGGCGACGGTCCAGACTGCACTCGGCGGCATGACGATGGACCCGTCGATCATCGCCCGCGACCGCAAACAGTCGTTCTTCAACCAGACCTTCCTCGAGTTCTACGGCAAGCTCGCAACCAGGAACCGCTACGAGAACGGCCGCAAGCGCGTGGCGCAGCATCAGGACGTGTTCGCCCGCGCCGAGAAGGAATACGGCGTGCCGGCGCCGGTCATCACCGGGTTCTGGGCGCTCGAAAGCGATTTCGGCGTCGGCATGGGCAAGCTGAGCGTCCTGCGCTCGCTGGTCACGCTGGCCTACGACTGCCGGCGTGGCGAGATGTTCCGCGCCGAGCTCAAGGCGGCGCTGCGCATCATCGAGCGCGGCGACCTCGGCCCCGAGGAGATGATCGGCTCCTGGGCGGGAGAGCTCGGCCAGACCCAGTTCCTGCCCGCCCACTACCTGAACCACGCCGTCGACTACGACGGCGACGGCAAGCGCGACCTGATCCGCTCCATACCGGACATCATCGGATCGACGGCGGCGTTCATCAAGTCGCTCGACTGGGCGCGCGGCGAGCCGTGGCTCGAGGAGGTCAAGGTGCCGGCCAGCCTGCCGTGGGACCAGGCCGACCTCTCGATCAGGCATCCGCGGTCGAAGTGGATCGGCTGGGGCGTCACGGGGGTCGCAGGCAGGCCGCTACCGGGCGACCAGTTGCCGGCCTCGCTCCTGCTGCCCATGGGGCGCAACGGCCCGGCCTTCCTCGCCTATCGCAATTTCGACGTCTATACACGCTGGAACCAGTCGCTGACCTATGCCATCACCGCCGCCCACCTCGCCAGCCGCCTCGCCGGCGCGCCGCCGGTGTCGAGCGGCAACGGGCAGCCCATTCCGGCGCTGACCGCCGACGAGGTGAAGGAGACGCAGGTGCTGCTGAAGCGGCGCGGCTACGACGTCGGCGAGCCCGACGGCAAGATCGGCGCCGGCACCCGCGCCGCCGTCAAGGCGATGCAGTTGAAACTCGGCCAGATCGCCGACAGCTACCCCACCCCCGAGCTCCTCGCGGCGCTGCGCGGCGGCCGGTGAGCGGATGGCCGGCGGCGATCTCGATCTCCTCGCCGTCCTGTTCGCGGTCGGCCTCGTCGCGGCGGCGATCGACGCCATCGCCGGCGGCGGTGGGTTGATGACCGTCCCGGCGCTGCTGCTCGCCGGGCTTGGCCCCGTCGAGACGCTGGCCACCAACAAGCTCCAGGGCTCGTTCGGCTCGGTCACGTCGAGCCTCGTGTTCTGGCGGCGTGGCCTGGTCGAGCCGCGGACGGCGGTTCCCCTCGGGCTCGTGTCGATGGCGGGCGCCATGGCGGGCGCGCTTTCGGTCGGCATCCTGCCGCGCCGGGTGCTCGAGGCGGCGATCCCGATCCTGCTCATCGTCATCGCGATCTTCTTCGCGACCCGCCGCGGGATGTCCGACGAGGACCGCCGCGCCCGGATCGGAACCGGCCTCTTCGCGGCGACGCTCGTGCCGGCGATCGGCTTCTACGACGGCCTGTTCGGACCTGGAACCGGCACCTTCTTCATGGTGGGGTTCGTGACGCTGCTCGGCATGGGCGTGCTGCGCGCGACCGTTCACACCAAGATCGCCAACGCCGGCAGCAACCTCGGCAGCCTGGCCGTGTTCTGGGCCATGGGCGCAATCAACGTCCGCTACGGCCTCGTGATGGCGGCGGGCGCCTTCCTCGGCGCCCAGATCGGCTCGCGCATCGCCTTGAGGTTCGGCGCCGGCCTGATCCGTCCGCTGCTGGTCGTCGTCTGCTGCGCGCTCGCGATCCGCCTGCTGCTCGATCCGTCGAACCCGATCCGGTCGCTGTTCTGACGCTGTCGACGCCGCTTCCACCCGCGGCACCGAGGCCCGATCACGCACCGCCGTGGGAGGCGGCATCGACCGCTGCGAGGGCGGTCATGTTGACGATGCGTCGCACGCTGGCGGTCGGCTCGAGGATGTGGGCGGGCTTTGACGTGCCGAGCAGGATCGGCCCCACCGTGATGTTGTTCGACGCCGCGACCTTCAGCAGATTATAGCCGATGTTGGCGGCGTCAACGTTGGGCATGATGAGGAGGTTCGCCTCGCGTTCGAGACGCGAGCCGGGAAAGACGGTGTCTCGAACCTCGCGCGACAGGGCCGCGTCGGCGCGCATTTCGCCGTCGACCATCAGGTCGGGCGCGCGCTCGGCGAGGATTGCCATCGCATCGCGCATCGTCTGCGCGTCCCATGCGCTCGAGCTTCCGAAGCTCGAATGCGAGAGCAGCGCCACCTGCGGTATCATGCCGAAGCGGCGCACCTCGTCGGCGGCCAGCACCGTCATCTCGACGATCTGCTCGATCGTCGGCTGGCGATTGACGTAGGTATCGCAGATGAAGAGCTGCCGGTCCGGCAGCATCAGCATGTTCATGGCCGCGAGCGTCGAGGTCCCGGCCCGCGTGCCGATCACCTCGCGGACGTGCGCGAGGTGCTCGTCGTAGGTGCCGCGCAACCCGCACAGCATGGCGTCTACGTAGCCCCGCCGCAGGTACATCGCCGCGATCAGCGTCTGCTGGGAACGCATCGCCTCGCGCGCCATCGCGAGCGTGACGCCGCGCCGCTTCATCAGCTCGAAGTACTGGCTCTCGACGTCGCGGTGCTGGTGGTGCGAGATGCCGTGCACGATCTCGCAGTCCGTGCCGGGCCTGAGCCTGAGCCCGAGCGAGCCGATGCGGGTCTTGATGACCGTGTCGCGTCCGATGAGGACGGGGAACGCCAGCTTCTCGTCGACGATGGTCTGCGCCGCGCGCAGGACGCGCTCGTCCTCGCCCTCGGCATAGATCACGCGCTTCGGCTGCCGCTTGGCGGCATCGAGCACCGGCTTCATGCTCGGGCCGGAATGATAGACGAAGCGGCCGAGGCTCTGCCGGTAGGCATCGAGATCGGCGATGGGCCGCGTCGCGACGCCGCTCTTCGCCGCGGCCTCGGCGACGGCGGGGGCGATGCGCTCGATCAGCCGCGGGTCGAACGGCTTCGGGATCAGGTAGTCGGGCCCGAAGCTCGCCTGCTCGGCGCGGTAGGCGTTGGCGACGACGTCCGACGTCTCCGCCTGCGCCAGCTCGGCGATGGCGCGCACCGCCGCCATCTTCATCTCGTCGGTGATGCCGGTGGCACCCGCATCGAGCGCGCCGCGGAAGATGAACGGGAAGCACAGCACGTTGTTGACCTGGTTCGGGTAGTCGGAGCGGCCGGTGCAGATCAGCGCGTCGCTGCGGGCCTCCTTCGCGAGCTCCGGCCGGATCTCGGGCTCGGGGTTCGCGAGCGCCATCACGATCGGCCTCGCCGCCATGCTCTTCAGCATCTCGGGCTTCAGGATGCCGCCCGCCGACAGGCCGAGGAAGATGTCGGCGCCCTCGAGGATCTCGGCGAGCGTGCGCTTCGGCGTGGCTTGGGCGAACCGCTCCTTGTACTCGTCCATCAGCTCGGTACGGCCTTCGTAGACCACGCCCTTGATGTCGGAGATCGTCACGTTCTCGCGCCTCAGGCC
The DNA here is from genome assembly GCA_021812845.1 of Pseudomonadota bacterium. Lineage (GTDB taxonomy): Bacteria > Pseudomonadota > Alphaproteobacteria > Rhizobiales > Hyphomicrobiaceae > JAKAML01. The sequence goes on along the minus strand of JAKAML010000032.1, from coordinate 83 downwards.
GAGCGAGACGAGGAGATCGAGACAGGCGAGGGCGGCGGCGCCCGCGCCCGACCCCGCGAGCTTCACATCCTCGATCCGCTTGC
>JAKAML010000031.1 GCA_021812845.1 Pseudomonadota bacterium | reverse complement strand
CGGGCGATCGGCGCGGCGCTACTTCAGCATCGCGAGGCTGGCGATCTCGACGCCGGGCGGCGGCAGGCTGTCGGCGGGCACGAAGAAGTCGGGCGCGAGCGGCATCTTGGGATCGACGCGGTAGTGCTCGAAGCTCTTCACGCCGCCGACCATCGACAGAAAGCTGTCGTCGATCAGGAAGCGGCCAGTGAACGTCTTCGCCGGCTGGCGGAAGACGAGGTGCGCGGCGTCCGCCAGGATCTCCGGCGTGCGGCTCATTCGCATCAGCTTGTCGCCGCCGAGGACGTTCTTGATCGCCGCCGTCGCGATCGTCGTCCGCGGCCACAGCGCGTTGACCGCGACGCCGTCCTTCTTCAGTTCCTCGGCGAGCCCCAAGACGCAGAGGCTCATGCCGTATTTCGCGATCGAATACGCGACGTGGCCGGCGAACCACTGCGGCTTCATGTCGAGCGGCGGCGACATCATCAGGACGTGCGGGTTCTCGGCCTTCTTCAGATGCGGCAGGCACGCCTGCGTCGTCACGAAGGTGCCGCGCGTGTTGATCCCGAACATGAGGTCGAAGCGCTTGGGATCGGTCTTGTCGATCGGCGTCAGGGAGATCGCCGAGGCGTTGTTGACGCAGATGTCGATGCCGCCGAACCGCGCGACCGTCCCGGCAACCGCGGCCTGAACCTGCCCCTCGTCCCGGATGTCGCAGACAATCGGCAACGGCCGTCCTCCCGCCTTCTCGATCTCGGCGGCGGCGGAGTGGATCGTGCCCTCGAGTTTCGGATTGGGATCGCTGGTCTTGGCGGCGATGGCGATGTTGGCGCCATCCCGTGCCGCCCTCAAGGCAATTGCCAGCCCGATACCACGGCTGGCGCCGGTTATGAAAAGCGTCTTCCCCCTGAGTGCGGTCATGCGGTGCCGTCTCCTGATCGCGTTTTCTTTGACCATACGCGAGAAGCCGCCGCCCTGCCTATCCCTTGCCCGCGCGAGGGGCTCAGGCCGCCCGGCCACGCCGCGCTGCGAGCGCGCCGAGCCAGCGGACGAACCGCCACGGTGCGGTCACGACCGACCAGAGTTGCGCCGCAAGGGTCGCGAGGAACGCCGGCGCACCCGCGACAGGGAGAAACAGCAGGACGAACACCAGCGCCCGGATCAGCCGCGCCGCGCCGTAGCCGATGGCGCCGCCATAGTCGCCGCGCGCCTCCCTAGGCCAGATCCGTGCCCACCATACGCGCGAGAACTGGAGCCCGAGGATCCCCGCCGCCAGACCCGCCAGATAGCCGAACTGGAGCCAGGAGGGAACGCCGGGGACGAGCCGCGCGTCGAGCTCGCGCTGCCGTTCCTCGCTCCGTGCGCGGACGTCGATCGCGCTGGTCACCAGACTGCCTGTCACTTGGCTCGTCAATTCCGCCATCCAGTCGCCCAGCGCACCCGAATACGGAACGACCGGAGCGCTCGGCTCCGGTCGGACCTTGAGCGTCGCCCGGCCATCGACCGCCGCTGCCGCCTCGACGGTGAGCCGGCCGCGGCTGGCACCGAGCGCGTTGAGGAAATCGGCGAACGCCGCCCGCTTCAGCGCGTCGTCCAGGCCATCCACGGCGACCCGCTGCCACAGCCAGTTGCGGCCGCCGGGCTGGCTCGCGACTGTCGATTGCAGGATCACGAGATTGACGTCGGCCGCAGCCGCCGCGCGCTCGATCTCGTCGAGCGGGATCTGCCGCTCGGCACCGCGCGCCGGCTTGTAGAAGAGCTGTCCCGCTTCGACCCGCCCGCTCAGGACCGCGGTCTGTCCGCCGAGGCTCGACAGCCCCCGCCCGAGGGAGGCGGGATCGATCTCGTCGACCATCGCTCCCTTGGTCGCGGCGTCGTAGCGCGGCACCGTCTTGAGGCTGTCCGGACCGCCCGGTCGCAGCGCCAGTACCCGCATCCGCGTCGCCTCGAGCGGTCGGCCGAGCTGGAACATCGCCTCCTCGACCGCGCGCCGCTCGTCGAGCCGCAGCACGACGTTCGGCCGCACCTCGGCATAGAGCCGCTCTGCTCCGCCTTCCATTCGAGGCACCACGGGATGGCTCGATCGTCCGAGCACGATGTGAAGCTGCGCGTCGGCGGGCAGATCCTTGAGCAACGCGCGGCCGGAAAACACCGTCTCGTCCGAGAGATAGAGCACGAGGCGCGGCTTCTGGCCCGCACGGTCCGGCGCCAGCGCGGCAACGACGCGCGTCATCTCGTCGGCGGTGCCGGCGGTATAGACCTCGCCCGCGCGGTTGGCGAACGTCCAGTGTCCCTCGGGCGTCGCGTGCGCGGCGAAGGCGGCTGTGCCGTCGGGACCGCGAGGCAGCGATTTCAAGTGCAGCGCCGCGGCGTCGAGCGCGCCGTGCCCCGATCTGGACACCCCCTTGCTGCCGGCCTCGCCGGACTCGCGCACGAGCTTCGACAGCCAGTTGGCGTTCGCCGTCCCGCCCGCCGCAACCGTGGCCACGGCGACGAGGACCGCGACCGCGCGAGCGAGCCCCGGGCCCGGCCTCCCTCGCGGTCGCGTCGCATAGCCCATGACCCGCTCCCGCACGCCGGTTCAGCCGCCGGCCATTTTCGCCGCGCGGGCCCGCGCCGCCGAGAAGTCCGGCTTCCGCTTTTCCAGGAACGCCTGGAACGCCTCCCGCGCCTCCGGCGACGACAGCCGCTCGCGGAACGCCTGCACCTCGTCGTCGGTGCGCTGCAGGATCGCCGCCGGCTCGCCGCGCATCAGCCGCCGCGCCTGCACCAGCGCCTCCGGCGGCTTGGCGGCGAGACGCCGGCCGGCCTTCATCACCGTCGGCTCGAGGAGATCGGGACCGACGACGGCATTGACCAATCCGGCCTCGCGCGCCCGCTCGGCGGTGAACGCCTCGCCGAGCACGAGCATCTCGAACGCGCGCGCGTAGCCCATCCGCTGCGGCATGAGAAGGCTCGACCCGGCCTCCGGCACGAGGCCGAGATCGAGGAACGGCGTGGCGAAACTGGCACCGGGTGTCGCGTAGACGAGGTCGCAGTGCAACAGCAGCGTCGTGCCGACACCGACGGCCGGACCGTCGACACCGGCGATGATCGGCTTGGCGACCAGCGGCAGCGTGCGGATGAACCGCACGGTGCTCCTCGACAGCCCGCCCTCGCCCCTGGCGGTGGCGAGGAAGTCGGCGATGTCGTTGCCGGCCGTGAACACGCCGTCCGATCCGAGGATCGCGTGGGCTGCGACCGCGGGATCGGCATCGCCCCGCAGCAGGGCCTCGGTCATCGCCGCGTACATCGTGCCGGTCAGCGCGTTCTTCTTCGCCGGCCGCGCGATGCGGATCACCTGCACGCCGTCCGTGGTCGAGATCTGGATGTCGTCCATGCCGTCTCCGATGCTGTTCATGCCTTCGTCGCGTCCCCCGGCGTCCGGCCTCGAGCACGTCCGGCAGCCGGGCTAGGCGCCGATCCGCTGCGGCTCGAACCCGAGGATCGCCTCCCCGCCCTCGGTCACGGTCACGGCGAGGCCCGGTGCGGCAACGAGCAGGTTCTCGGCGAAGAACCGCGCCAGCGCCACCGGCCCGGCACCGTCCGCGCCTTCGCGGCTCGCTGCCAGCGCCGCCTTGGCCAGATAGTGCTGGCCGGCCGCGAGACCGAACAGTCTGAGGTAGGGCGTGGCGCCGACCAGCGCTGCCTCAGGATTGGTCGCCAGCGCCCGGCCCATGAACTTCGTCGCCTCGCCGAGCGCGGCCACCGCCTCCTCCATGCGCACGCCCATGCGGCCGAACTCGGGACGGTTCGACGCCTTGACCTCGGCCGCCGTGGCCGTAATCTCGCCGATGTAGGCCTTGACCACCGCCCCGTTCTCGAGCGGCAGCTTGCGCGCCACGAGGTCGATCGCCTGGATGCCGTTGGTGCCCTCGTAGATCGGCAGGATGCGGGCGTCGCGATAGTACTGCGCCGCGCCCGTCTCCTCGACGAAACCCATGCCGCCGTGGATCTGCACGCCCATCGACGCCACCTCGCAGCCGATGTCGGTCGAGAACGCCTTCGCGATCGGCGTCAGCAGCGCCGCCTTGTCGGCCGCCGCCTTGCGCTCGCCCGCCTCGCCGGCCCGGTGCGAGATGTCGATCTCGCGCGCGGTGACGAGGCAGATCGCGCGCGCCGCCTGCGTCAGCGCCTTCATGGTCAGGATCGTGCGGCGGATATCGGCGTGCTCGATGATCGGGCCCATCTCGCCGGCCTTCGACGACGCCGTTCGGCCCTGCCGGCGGTCCCTGGCATAGGCGACCGCGCGCTGCGTCGCCCGCTCCGCCACCGCCACGCCCTGGATGCCGACCGCGAGCCGCGCCGCGTTCATCATGATGAACATGGTGTTGAGGCCGCGGTTCTCCTGCCCGACCAGATAGCCGATCGCGCCGTCGCCTTCGCCGAACTTCATCACGCAGGTCGGGCTCGCGTGGATGCCGAGCTTGTGCTCGAGCCCGGCGCACACGACGTCGTTGCGTGCACCGAGCGATCCGTCCGCCTCGACGAGCCGTTTCGGCACCACGAACAGCGAGATGCCGCGCGTGCCCGCCGGTGCATCCGGCAGCCGCGCCAGCACGAGATGCACGATGTTGTCGGTCATCTCGTGGTCGCCGTAGGTGATGAAGATCTTGGTGCCGAAGATGCGGTAGGTGCCGTCGGCCTGCTTCACCGCCTTGGTGCGGATGGCGCCGAGATCCGAACCGGCCTGCGGCTCGGTCAGGTTCATCGTCCCGGTCCACTCGCCCGAAATCATCTTCGGCAGGTAGGTCGCCTTCAGCTCGTCCGAGCCGTCGGTGTGGAGCGCATCGATCGCGCCCTGCGTCAGGAGCGGACAGAGACCGAACGACATGTTGGAGGCGCTCCAGATCTCGAACGCCGCCATCGACAAGACGCCCGGCAACCCTTGTCCGCCGAACTCCTCCGGGCACGGCAGCGCGCTCCAGCCGCCATCGGCGAACCGGCGGTAGGCGTCGGTCCAGCCGGGCGGCGTTTCGACCCTACCGTCCTTGAGCTTCGATCCCGCGCGGTCTCCCGGCCAGTTCAACGGATCGAGCACCTCGGCGCCGAACTTGCCCGCCTCCTCGATCACCGCCTTGACGGTGTCCTCGTCGAGCCCGTCGTAGATGCCGCGCGCGATCAGATCGTCGAGGCCGACCGCGGTCTTGAGCGCGAGCATGATGTCGTCTACTGGAGCCTCGTAGGTCATCGGCGTTTCCCGTCCTTGGTGTTGTCCGGCCCTTTGCCGGGAGCCCGTTCCAGCGAGCCGTTTGTCCAGAGACTAAGCCGAGTTGCGGGCGCGAGGAAGGCATCGTCTCCCGAACCCCCGCGCCGCCGTCACCCGACCTGGAAGTCCATGCCGTCCGAACCCGTCATCGCGCGCGCAGACGAATCCTCGATCGCCGAGGCCGCGCGCCACCTCGCGGCCGGCCGCCTCGTCGCTTTCCCGACCGAGACCGTCTATGGGCTCGGCGCCGACGCGACCCAGGGCGAGGCCGTCGCGCGCATCTACGCCGCCAAGGGCCGGCCGAGCTTCAATCCGCTGATCGTCCACGTCCTCGACCTCGACGCGGCCGGACGCCTCGCCGTGCTGCCGCCCCTGGCGCGCCGGCTCGCGGAAGCGTTCTGGCCGGGACCCTTGACCCTCGTCGTCGACCGGCGTCCCGACTGCCCCCTTTCCGAGCTCGTCTCGGCCGGGCTCGACACGCTCGCCCTCCGCGCCCCCGATCATCCCGTCGCCCGCGCCCTGCTGGCGGCCGCGGGTTGCCCCGTCGCCGCCCCGTCGGCCAACCGCTCCGGCCACGTCTCCTCGACCCGCGCCGAGCACGTCGCCGACGACCTCGGCGACCGCGTCGCCATGATCCTCGACGGCGGGCCGACGGCGCACGGTCTCGAGTCGACAGTGCTCGATGCCCGCACCGATCGGGTCGTGCTGCTGCGGCCCGGCGCCGTGCCGGCCGAGGTGATCGAGGCCACGCTCGGGCTGCGGCTCGTCCGCCCCGCCGAGGATCCCTGCCTGCCGCACTCGCCCGGGCAGCTCGAGAGCCACTATGCGCCGCGCGCCCTGGTCCGTCTCGACGCCTGGGACGTGCGGCCGGGCGAGGCGCTGCTCGCCTTCGGCACACCGCTCGCCACCACCGGCCCGATGCGCAACCTGTCCCCCGGCGGCGATCCCATCGAGGCGGCCGCCAACCTTTTCGCCGCCCTGCGCGCCCTCGATGCCACCGGGGCGGCGTCGATCGCCGTGATGCCGATCCCGGACGATGGGCTCGGCGAGGCCATCAACGACCGCTTGCGGCGCGCCGCCGTGGGTCGGCGCTGAGCGCCTGCGCGTCGCGTCAGCGTGGCGGGGGCGAGGTTTTCGCAGGCGCCAGCTCGATCGTCAGACCGCTGCCCGTCAGGCTCGCCGGCGGCCGGCCGGCCAACCCCGGCGAGAGCAGCGCCTTGCCCACGGCCTCGCTGACACCCGGCGCCGTCAGCGATCGCGTCGCGTCGAGCCGGCACGAGAGGCAATCGCCGAGCGCGCGCGCCGCTTCCGACCCGCCGAGCGACCTAGACAGCGTCGCGCCGCGCCCCGGCTCGAGCGTTCGCCGGACCATGTCGCGGATCAGCGCGGCCTCGAAGTCCGGCTTGCCGTCGGCGCCAATCGGCGGCGGCTCGACCGGGTGCGACAGGGCCGGCGGCAGGTCGATCAGCAGCCCCGGCGTCCGGCGCTCGAGACCCGGCGGCAGCAGCAGCCGCGATTCGGGCTCGCTCCGCGCGTCGATCGGCAGCCGGGCCATCGGCACGGTCCAGGGATAGGCCGCGGCCGATCCGGCGGCCCTGGCGTCGTCTGCGAGCTGCTGCGACAGGAAGCTGCACAGTGCCGGAGCCATGGCGCCGCCGAGCTTCTCGCTGGCGAGACCGCTTACGGTGGCGCCGACCGGTCCGAGCCGCGCGCGGGCGATGAGCCACGCCGCCGTACCCGCGCCGGCGAGCGAGCCGCCGACGCTGATCGCATCGCTGGCGCAGATGCTCGACTTCTGCTCGGCTCCCGACGCGCGCCAGCCCGGCACGACGATGCCGAGCACGACGGCGACACCCAGGACCGCGAATACGCGCATGACACCCCTGAGACGCACCCGCGACGCGGTGGCGAAGGGCACTGTACCCTCGAATGCTAGCCCGCCTGCTCGCTCCGACAAGTGAAATCTGCAGCGAGGGACAACGCCGGCCCGTTCAGGTGGCGCGCGCCCGGAACGGGGTTCGCGCGTCAGGTGGTCACGACTTCGGGTAATGGATGCCGTAGCAGATGTCGAACCGCGACCGACATGCGTCGCAGTTGTGGGTGAGCTCGGGCCAGTGACCGATGCGCGAGATGCAGGTACGGATCTCCGCGAGGCACTTCCCGCACGCCGACTTCTGCTTCTCGCAGAGCTCGAGAGTGAACCCGGCGACACCGCGCTTCATGGCTCCGAGACAGCTCGCGAAGGCTCCCGGCCGGCAGGTCCGCGCAAAGCTCGACGACTGCACGCCGCACTGGTGCGGGGCGGTATGGCCGGCCTCCGCGGCGGGCGCGCCGGCGAACGTGGCGATCAGCGCCACAACGGCCGCGAATGCCATCCGGCTCCGCTTCGACGGCAGCCCGGGAAAATCGCGCATGGCCGCTTCTCCACGATCGGCGGCGCCGGGTTTGTGTTCCGGCGCCGACATTTGCATCCCGTGAGTTGCGAGGTCGAGAGCAAAATGTTCGGCCACGGCACCAGCGTCGCCTGTCCGCAGAATGCTACGCCTCGAGCTCGTTTCCGGCCAGGGGTCTCGTGCGGCTCCGGCGCGCCCGGAGTCGAGGCGGCATCAATCAATACTTCCACTGCCGGGCCTTGGAGACGAGGAAATCGCGCAGCACCTGCACCTTCTTCGAGGTCTTGAGCTCCTCGGGATAGACGAACAGGATCGGCATCGTCGGCGGATCGATCTCGGTCAATACGGTGACGAGGTCGGTGCCCTCCTCCATCATGTAATCCGGGATCATGGCGATGCCGATGCCGGCGCGGATGGCGTGCAGCATCCCGACCACCGAGTTGACCTTGAAGCCGGGCTGGCGCGGCTCGCGGCCATTGCGGCCGACGGTCTCGATCCAGGTGATGGCGGAGAGGTGCTGCGCAGGGTGGCCGCTGTAGGACACGATCCGGTGGCGGTCGAGATCGACGAGATTCTGCGGCGCGCCGTAGCGCCGGACGTACTGCGGCGAGGCCACCGCATGGACCTTCATCTGGAACAGTTGGCGGCGGATCAGGTCGGACTGCTCGGGCTCGCGCGTCCAGATGGCCACGTCGGCGGCGCGCATCGAGATGTCGATCTGATCGTCGTTGAGGATCAACTCGACCCGGATGTCGGGGTAGAGATCCATGAACTCGCGCAACCTTTGGGTGAGCCAGATCGTACCGAGACCGACCGGTGCGGTCACGCGAAGCTCGCCGGTCGGCTTGGTCGTCGTGTCCGAGAGCAGCGTCTCCGCGGTCTGGAGCTTGTTCATGACCTCGGCCGCCGTGCGGTGGAGCAGCTCACCCTGCTCGGTCAGCACGAGGCCGCGCGCATGGCGGTGGAACAGCGCCACGCCGAGATCCTTCTCCAGCGCCGAAACCTGGCGCGACACGGCCGACTGGCTCATGTGCAGCGCCTCGCCCGCATGGGTGAAGCTGCCGGCCTCGGCGGCCGCGTGAAAGATCTTGAGCTTGTCCCAATCCATCGGCCCGGCCTCCGCTCATGCTGCAACGCACAACATAGCTAGCCATGCAATTTTTGCAAGGCGGAGAGCCGCGGAGAAGGAACGTCGAGGGCCCTATTCCGCCGCGGCGGCGGCCTTGTCGGCATGGTGGGCGAGGTAGCGCTCGGCCTCGAGCGCGGCCATGCAGCCCATGCCGGCCGCGGTCACCGCCTGGCGGTACGTCTCGTCCTTGACGTCGCCGGCGGCGAACACGCCGGGGATCTCGGTCGCCGTCGAATCGGGCTTCGTGATCAGATACTTGCCCGGCGTCATCGGGAGCTGGCCCTCGAACAGTGCGGTCGCCGGTGCGTGACCGATGGCGATGAACACACCGTCCGCCCTGCGCTCGGTGATCGCGCCCGTCTTGACGTTCTTTAGCCGCACGCCGGTAACCGATTTCGGGTCCGCGCTGCCCGTGATCTCCTCGATCGCGCTGTCCCAGACGACCTCGATCTTGGGGTGCTTGAACAGCCGGTCCTGAAGGATCTTCTCGGCGCGGAAACTGTCGCGGCGGTGGACGACCGTGACCTTGGTGGCGAAGTTGGTGAGAAACAGCGCCTCCTCGACGGCGGTATTGCCGCCGCCGACCACCACGACCTCCTTGCCCTTGTAGAAGAAGCCGTCGCAGGTTGCGCACGCCGACACGCCGAAGCCCTTGAAATGCTCCTCCGAGGGGGTGCCGAGCCAGCGCGCCTGCGCGCCCGTGCAGATGATGAGCACGTCAC
>JAKAML010000030.1 GCA_021812845.1 Pseudomonadota bacterium | reverse complement strand
TCGCCCGCTGGCAGCTCCCCATCGCGCGCGTCCGCGCGCGCCTCGTCGTCGCCGCGCGCGCCCGCGTCGCGGCTCCCGTCCTCGTCGTGCCCGGTCGGCGACCGGCTCGGCACCAGGCTCAGCTTCGGCGGCCCCATCGTCCTGCCCCGCGTCTTCTTGGTATCGCTCATCCGACGCTCACGCCACCCGATACACCCCGCCCATGGACCAGCCCGCCGTCGCCGGCGCTAGCCCACGCACTCCCACTCCGCGCCAGCGACCTTGCGGCGCATGTAGATCGGCGCGAACGGCGCCTCCTGCCTGAGCTCGATCAGTCCCTCGCGCGCCATCTCGAGAGTGGCGCCGAACGAGCTCGCGATCGCCGTCCGCGTCTCCTCGCCGATCGGCAGATAGGTCTGCATGAAGAGATCGAGCTGCGTCCACCCCGCCACGCTCTCGCCGATCAGCCGTTCGAGCCGCCCGCGCGCGTCCTTGATCGACCATACCCGTCGCGCCTTGACGACGTGCCCGACCTTGATCGTCCGCCGCCGCTGGTCGGCGTAGGCGCGCAGGAGATCGAAGATCTGCGCCGTGTGGCTCGTCTCGCGGATGGTCCGCATCCCCTCCGGCATCCCGCGCGCGAACACGTCGCGGCCGAGCCGCTTCCGGGTCATCAGTTGCGCGGCGGCGTTCCTCATCGCCTCGAGCCGCATGAGGCGGAACGACAGCCGCTGCGCCGCCTCCTCCGCCGACATCGTGTCGCCCTGCTTCTCCTCTTTCGGCAGCAGCAGCCGCGACTTAAGGAACGCCAGCCACGCCGCCATCACGAGATAGTCGGCGGCGAGCTCGAGCCTGAGCCGCTGCGCTTCGGCGATGAAGGCGAGATACTGCTCGACGAGTGCCAGCACGGAGAGCCTCGCGAGATCGACCTTCTGCGTCCGCGCCAGGGCGAGCAGCAGGTCGAGCGGCCCCTCGTAGCCCTCGATGTCGACGACCAGCGCGTGCTCGGGATCGACCTCGACGTCGCCCGCCGCCGCCAGCGCCTCCGCCCACGGGGTCTCGCACGGTGCCGCGTCGGCGGCGCCGCTGTCGCCACCGGCCGTGCCGGTGGAGGCCCCGTCGGGCGCGTTGTCGTTCTCGCTCGTCATCGAACCGTCGTTTCGACAGGAAGTGCATAGGGACCACCCGGCCGTGCCGCCGCGATCGCCGCGCGGCCGCCGTCATGTGGACCGGATGTGGAAAACACTACACTGATTCAGCGCGTGCTGCGTGATTTGCGAGCACTTGCGACAGCTTGGCCACGGCCGCCGCGGGATCGAACGGGCGCGCCACGGCACGCCTTGCCACCGCCGCGAAGAATCGATCCGCGGACGTGCCGGCGAGCTCCGGCACCGCGGCCGCCGCCGCCTCCATCTCGGCGAGATCGCCGTTGCAGTGCAGCGCCACGTCCGAGCCGGCCGCGATCACCGCCGCCGCCCGCGCGCCGATCGAGCCCGACAATGCCCGCATCGACAGGTCGTCGCTCATCAGCAGGCCGCCGAACCCGATCTCGCCGCGGATCACTCTGTCCGTTACCCGCCGCGAGGTGCTCGCCGGCCGCTCGCGATCGATGGCCGTGAACACGACGTGCGCGGTCATCGCGAGCGGCATGTCGCGGAGCGCACGGAACGGCGCGAAGTCGGTGCGCGACAGCTCCGCGTGCGGGGTCTCGACCACCGGCAGCGCCAGATGGCTGTCCGCGGTGGCGCGGCCGTGGCCGGGGATGTGCTTGATCACCGGCAGCACCCCGCCGTCGAGGAACCCCTCCGCCACCGCCCGCCCCAGCGCCGCGACCTGGTCCGGCGTCGAGCCGTAGGCGCGGTCGCCGATGATGTCGTGGGCGCCGGTCACCGGCAGGTCGAGCACCGGCGCGCAGTCGGTGTCGATGCCGAGCGCCTTGAGGTCCGCCGCCACGAGCCGCGCCTGCGAGCGGGCCAGCGCACACGCGGCGACGGGATCCTCGGCATGGATCGCGGCATAAGCGGCCGCCGGCGGCAAGGCGCGGCCGAGCGGCGGCCTGAGCCGCTGCACCCGCCCGCCCTCCTGGTCGATCAGCACCAATACGTCGTCACGGCCGATGGCCTCCCGCGCGTCGACGACGAGACGGCGGATCTGGTCGTGGGACTCGAGATTGCGGGTGAAAAGGATCAGCCCGCACGGCTTGGTGCGGGCGAGAAAGCGCGCCTCGTCCGGCGAGAGCCCGGTCGCGGCGAGGCCGGTGATGAGCGCGCGCATCGCGACAGAGGTCCGCGCTCAGTACGCCGTCACCCAGCAGCTCCCGTAGCCGGCGGCCTTGAGCTGGGTGCAGAGCTGTCCGGCCTGCTCGCGCGAGCCGGGCGGCCCGACCAGCAACCGGTGGTAGGTGCCCTTGTCGCCGAGATTGGCCTCGCGCACCTCGGGCGTCTTGTTGGCGAGCGCGGTGCCGTACTTCTGCTGCATGTCGGCGAACTGCTTCAGCGCGTCCATGCTGCTCTTCTGCGACGCCGGCACCGAGGCCAGCACGGCGACGTAGCCGTTGGCGCCAGCCGCGGCCGCCGACGCGCCGGCGGATGCGGATGCGGGCGGCGGGCTCGCCGCCGCGACCTTCTTCGGCACGGCGACCTTCGGAGCCGCGGGCGTGGCGGGCTTCGCGGCGACGGCCGGCGCCTCGGCCTCGGCCACCGGCGGCGGCGCCTTGGCCGTGACCACCGGACGCGCGGAGGGCGCTGCAACGGGCGGATTGACGACGACCGGGCGCGCAGCGGCGGGCGGCGCTGCGACAGGCGGACCGCCGAGGCCTGCGGCCGGCGGTGGCGCGCCATTGGCGAGGGCTGCGGACGGCGGACGGCCGCCGAAGCCGTCGACGATCGTCATGCCGGGGACGGCAACCGCCTGCGGTGCGGCGGCGACCTTCGGCGCCTCGGCCGGCGGCGCGTTTGGCACGATGGTGCCGTCGCGGCCGATGACCATGGTCTGCACCTTGCGCGCGCCGCCCTGGTCGGCGTCGCTCGCGGTCGTGGAAGGCGGCGGCGTCGGCGCCGGACCGGTCGCTGCGGCCGGAGCGCCCTGGTCGTTGAGCCGCCCCATGATCTTGCTGTCGGCGTGGGGGAATTGCTTGCCGCCGGGATCGGCGGGCTTGATCTTGGCCGGCGCGCTGGCACTCTTGACCACGGGCGTGGCCGCGCCGCCGGACTGTCCGGTCACCATCCGGTAGCCGTAGGCGACGCCCGCGCCGACCGCGACCGCCCCGACCAGCGAGGCGGCGATCAGTCCCCAGCGCCGCGCCGGCTTGGGCTCCTCGAACTCGAGTTCGCCGCCGTCCTCGTGCTGATGCTGATAGGCCGGCTCGATCTCGCCCCCGGCGCCCGGTGCGGCGCGCGTCTGAAGCGGGTGGCCGCTCGCCGCGTACCCCTGCGGCACCGGCTCCCCGTAGTCCGGGCCCGCGTGGCCCTGCCCGTGCTGGGCCTGATGACCGAAGTTCGCCCCGTGGCCGGCGCCCGGCTGCGCGTATCCGTGCGGATCGCGCAGCGGCGCGGTCCCGAACCCTCCGGCCTCGCCGTGCCGGTAGGGATCCTGATAGTCGCCCTGGTACTCCGTCGGATAGGCTGGCTGGGCATAGCCGAGGGGCTGGCCATAGATGTCGACGCCGGCACCGTCGCGCTGGCTCCAGTCGCCGCCGCGATCGACGTGGCCGGGCTCCAGCGACGGCATGGCAGGCTGGGCCGGCGCGTAGCCGCCGAGATCGTAGCCGCGCTGATCGGGGGCCGCGGTCCGCTCCGGCGCGTAGCCCGCCCCCGCCCACTGGTCGAACGGCTGGGGGCTGTCGTAGTGCGCGCCGCGCAGCTCCGGCAGCGCCGCCGGCGCCGGCGCCGGATGGCGCTGCAGGCTCGACAGCTCCTGCGCGGGGTGGCCGCCGGTCGTGCCGCCGCCCGGATAGCGGGCGGCGCCCTGGCCCTGGCTCGGCGGCACGTAGGCATCGAATTGCGGCGCATAGGCCGGTTGCGCGCCGTAGGACTGGCCGCCGCCCGGCGCCGGACGACCGTAGGCGTCGTGGCCCTGGCTCGCCGGCTGATAGGTCGGTGCGGGCTGCTGCGGCGCAGACGCCGGATAGGCGGGAGCGGCGTGTGCGGGATAGCCGGCCGCCACATAGCCGGGCTGGGCGGCGTGCCCGCCGTAGGCCGTCGGCTGGCCGTGGGCCCCGTGTCCGTGGGGCATCTGACCCTGGGGCATCTGACCCTGCGCCGGCCAGCGGCCCTGCGAATCCTGCTCGTAACCCTGGTGCTGGCCCGGCTGGGTCGTGGTCCGCGCGTGCGGCCACCCTCCCGGCTGGGTGCCCGGCTGCGTCGCAGGACCGTTCGACCGTGACATCGCCTGAAATCCCCTTGTACCAACGCTGCGCACAAGCCCCGGAGAATCGGGATCCTAGCGCATCACATCGGGCGCCTCGACGCCGAGGACCGAAAGCCCTGAGGATATCACCTGCCGGGTGGCGGCGACGAGGGCCAGTCGTGCGGCTGTGGTCTCCCGATCATCGGGCTGTATGAAGCGCAAATGTGGCGAATCGTTGCCGCGCGACCACTGGCCATGGAAATTGGAAGCCAAATCATAGAGGTAGAACGCGATCCGATGCGGCTCCCGGGCCGCCGCCGCGCCGGCGATCAGCTTTGGGAACAGCGCGAGCTCCTTGACCAGCGCAATCTCGCCCGGATCGTCGAGACGCGTCAGGTCCGCGCCCGCGAGCGCGGCGCGGTCGAGGCCGAGCCCGGGATGGGCCTCCGCGGCCTTGGCGAACACGCTCGCCGCCCGTGCGTGGGCGTACTGAACGTAGAAGACCGGATTGTCCTTCGACTGCTCGACCACCTTGGCGAGATCGAAGTCGAGCGGCGCGTCGTTCTTGCGGTAGAGCATCATGAAGCGCACCGGGTCGCGGCCGACCTCGTCGACCACGTCCCTGAGCGCGACGAACGTTCCGGCCCGCTTCGACATGCGCACGATCTCGCCCGCGCGCATCACCTTGACGAGCTGACAGACGAGCACGGCGAGGTCGGCCTTGCCGCCGGTCGTCCGCCGCTCCTTGAGCTTCGTCTCGCCGCCCGCCAGCGCCGCGAACGCCGCCACGAGGCGCGGAATGTAGCCGATATGGTCGGCTCCGAGCACATCGACGTAGTGGTCGAACCCCCGTTCGATCTTGTCGAAGTGGTAGGCGACGTCGCCCGCGAAATAGGTGTAGCTGCCGTCCGACTTCATCAGCGCCCGGTCGGTGTCGTCGCCGAAGACCGTCGAGCGGAACAGTGTCTGCTCGCGATCCTCCCATTCGCCGTCGTCGTGGTCCTTCGGCTTCTCGAGCCGGCCCTCGAAGATGAGCCCGCGCGAGCGGAGGTCGGCGATCGCCGCCTCGATCTGGTCGCGCCCGCCCGTCGTCATCGACCGCTCGGAGAAGAACACGTCGTGGCGGATGTCGAGCGCCGCGAGGTCGGCGCGCACCTCGTCCATCAGCATGGCGATCGCGGCGTCGCGGCCGATCGCCATCTGCTCCTCGGGCGATTTATTCAGCAGCGCCTTGCCGTGCTTTTTCGCCAGCGCTGCGCCGACGGGCTTCAGGTAGTCGCCCGGATAGAGCCCCTCCGGGATCTCGCCGATCGCCTCGCCCAGCGCCTCGCGATACCTGAGGATCGCCGAGCGGCCGAGCTTGTCGACCTGTGCCCCGGCGTCGTTGATGTAGTATTCCCGCGTGACCTTGTAGCCCGCGAAACCCATGAGGTTCGCCAGCGCGTCGCCGAACACCGCGCCGCGGCAATGACCGATGTGCATCGGCCCCGTGGGGTTCGCCGACACGTACTCGATGTTGACCGTCTCGCCGTTGCCGAGCCCGCCGCGTCCGTAGCGCTCTCCGTCCGCGAGGATCGCCGACAGCACGCGCCGCCACACCTCGGGCCCGAGCGTCAGGTTGACGAACCCCGGTCCCGCCACGCCCGCCGCCGCCACGTCGGGCTCGGCCGCGAGCCGGGCGACGATCAGCTCCGCGATGTCGCGCGGCTTCATCCGGGCGGGCTTCGCGAGCACCATCGCGACGTTCGACGCCAGATCGCCGTGCGACGGATCGCGCGGCGCCTCCACCTCGACCGGCGGCAGCACCAGCTCGGCCGGCAGCCGGCCCTCGGCCTGCAGATCCCTGACGAGCGCCGCGATGCGGCCCTCGACGTGCTGGTAGACGTTCATGGTTGTCCTTCACGGCGCCGATGGCGCCACCTGGAGGGTCGGAGGAGGGAGAATGGACGCCCGCTCTCCCCATGCCCTGCACTTGCATTGGGAGTGGGTCGGAGTGAGGGACGGCCGCTTGCTCAGGCCGTGGAGCCGCCGCCCCGCACCCTGACCCTCCCTCCGCAAGCGGGGAGCGGGGACGAGACGGACTCGGGCGGGGCTATCGCAATTCCGGGGTGGCGTCAAACAGCCGCCGGTGCTCGGCGATGGCGAAGCGGTCGGTCTGGCCGGAAACGAAATCGGCGACGAGTCGCGCCCGCCGGCGCGGATCGAGGCCCACGGCCGAGCGCCGCCACGTCTCGGGCAGCGCGGCGTCATCGGCCATGTAGCGGCGGAACAGGTCGGCCACGATGCTGCCGGCGTCAGCCATGATGCGGTCGACGCGCGGGTGGCGGTAGACGCGCGCGAACAGGAACGCCTTCAGCGCCGCGAGATCGGCCGCCGCATCCGCCGGGAACGCGACCACCGGCCCCGCGGCAGCGCGGATGTCGTCCGCCGTCGCCGGCGCCAGCGCGGCGAGACGTGCCCGGCTCTCGGTCACGCAGTCGCGGATCATCGCCGTGATCATCCGCCGCGTGATCTCGTAGACCCGCCGCCCGTCGCCCGCCGCGATGCCCTTCTGCCGCGCCGCCTCGACGGCCGGCCCGACGAGCGGCACCGCGGCGAGATCCTCGACCGCGATCAGCCCGGCGCGCAATCCGTCGTCGATGTCGTGCGTGGCATAGGCGATGTCGTCCGCCAGCGCCGCCGCCTGCGCTTCCCCCGCTGCCCAGCGGCCGAGCTCGAGGCTCCGCCACCCCTCGACGCCCGCCGCCACCTTGCGCACCGCGTCGCCGCGTCCCGCCGCGAGCGGCCCATTGTGCTTGGCGAGCCCCTCCAGCGTCTCCCAGGCGAGGTTCAGACCGTCGAAGCCCTGGTACTTGTGCTCGAGACGGGTCACGATCCTGAGCGACTGGGCGTTGTGGTCGAAGCCCCCATGCTCGGCCATGGCGCGGTCGAGCGCCTGCTCGCCGGCGTGCCCGAACGGCGGATGGCCGAGGTCGTGGGCCAGCGCCAAAGCCTCCGCCAGATCCTCGTCGAGCCGCAACTGCCGCGAGACCGTGCGCGCGATCTGCGCCACTTCGAGGCTGTGCGTCAGCCGCGTCCGGTAGTGGTCGCCCTCGTGGTAGAGGAACACCTGTGTCTTGTAGGTCAGCCGGCGGAACGACGAGGCGTGCAGCACCCGGTCCCTGTCGCGCTGGAACGGGCTGCGGGTCGGGCAGTCGGGCTCGGCCCTCTCGCGCCCCCGCGACGCGATGCCGCTCGCCGCGTAGCCCGCCGGACGCCGCTCGCCGGGCGCGAGCCCCTCGCCGTACCCGGCCGCCTTTTCGTCCGCCGGCCGCCTCAGGTGAATGACCATTCCGCCACCTGCTTCGAGGCCCCCGGATCGTGCTCGGCCGATGCCGCGCTCGTGCCCCGGCGCCGCCCTCCGCGCCTCGCCGCCGCCCGCCGGAGCCCGTTCGAGCCCCGGCGCGGATTTGACTTGGGTCGGCGAGACCCTATCTTCCTTGAGTTGATTTGTCCGGCGCGGCAACCGTCAAGATGCCGCCGCTCCGCCCGCAGCCCGCCCGCAGCCTTCCCGACAGGGCCCGCCCTGGAGATCGAAATGACCACCGCCGAAGCCGTCGCCGCCGTCACCTTGTCCGAGCGCGCCGCCCGCCGCATCGCCCAGATCGTCGCCACCGAGCCGAGCAACAAGATGTTCCGCGTCTCGGTCGAGGGCGGCGGCTGCTCGGGCTTCCAGTACAAGTTCGACCTCGTGCCGTCGGCCGACGCCGACGATTTCGTGATCGAGCGCGCCGGCGCCACCGTCCTCGTCGATCAGGTCTCGCTCCAGTACATGGCGGGCTCCGAGATCGACTACGTCGACGACCTGATCGGCGCCACCTTCAAGATCAGGAACCCCAACGCTGTAGCCTCCTGCGGCTGCGGGACGAGCTTCACGATCTGATCCCGCTGTCATCCCGGGCCTCCGTGCCCGGGATCCATCTCACCTCGTCTACCCGTGCCCGTGGGGGGCTGGATCCCGGGGCCGAGCCCCGGGATGACACGGCCCATGCGCATCACCACCTGGAACATCAACGGCGTCAAGGCGCGGCTCGAGACGGCGGCCGCGTACCTGAGGGACGCCGCCCCCGACGTGGTCTGCCTGCAGGAGATCAAATCGGTCGACGAGGGCTTCCCAGCCGAGGCGTTCCAGGCCCTCGGCTACAACGTCGCGACCCACGGCCAGAAGGGCTTCAACGGCGTCGCGCTGCTGTCGAAGCTGCCGTTCGACGACGTCGCCCGCCGCCTGCCCGGCGACGATACGGACGAGCAGTCCCGCTACATCGAGGCCGTCGTGTCGCCCGCCGGCGGCAGCCTGCGCGTCGGCTGCCTCTACCTACCCAACGGCAACCCGATCGGCACCGGCAAGTTCGCCTACAAGCTCGCCTGGATGGCACGGCTCGAGGCGCACGCCCGCGCCATGCTCGACGACGAGATCCCGTTCGTGCTCGCCGGCGACTACAACGTCATCCCCGAGCGCGCCGACGCCAAGCGGCCCGACGCCTGGACCTCGGACGCCCTGTTCCAGCCCGAGAGCCGCGCCGCGTGGCGCCGGCTCGTCGCGCTCGGCCTCACCGACGCCGTCCGTGCCTGCCATCCCGGGCCCGGCTTCTATACCTTCTGGGACTACCAGGCCGGCGCGTTCCAGAAGAACGACGGCATCCGCATCGACCACCTGCTGCTGTCGCCCGCGGCTGCCGACCGCATGACCGCGGCCGGCATCGACACGTTCCCGCGCGGCTGGGAGAAGCCGTCCGACCACGTCCCCGCCTGGGTCGATCTCGACATCGATTGAGCGGGGGCCGAGGCGAGGATCCCGCACTGCTGAAGCCGCCCGTGACGCCGAACTGCCGCGCCCGACCCGTCGCGGCGCCGAACTGCTTCATGCCGCTGCCGTCGGCGGGATTTGCCTAGGCGCCGCAGTTGCGGGCCGTGAACTGCGCGGTGCCGTAGATCTCGATGCCTTGCCGGCTCGTCGCGTCGAGTGCGAGAACGCAGATCGGAACCCTTTTGCCAGCCAGCGTCGCCGAGCGCACGGCGAACGGCAGCGAGCTGGGCCCGACGATGCCGCCGAGATTACTGAACGCAAGCAAAAGCAGGGCGGAAGCAACTAGATGAAATCTGCCTTTGGCTCGATCAATCGCTGCTCAGCCACGCCGGGACGTCAC
>JAKAML010000029.1 GCA_021812845.1 Pseudomonadota bacterium | reverse complement strand
CACCGCGCGCCGTTAGCCTGTTTTCCCCGGCTCCTCCCCCACCCACAGGACGTCGAGGGGGAAGGTGTGCACCTCGAACGGCGGCGCGGTCACGGGGTCGGCGTCCTTGAAGGCCGCGGCCAGGAGCCACTTCTTTGGTTGCGCTTCGGGTGCCGACGTCTGTATGGGGCACGGCTCCGCCGATGACGCACCCGCGCTGCCCGCCCCGGTCAGCTCCAGCACCTCGAGCGTCCTGGCGATCGGGTCGACGTACCAGCAATGCTTCACGCCGAAATCCGCATAAATGGCGAGCTTGTCGGTGCGGTCGACAGCCTGCGTCGAAGGCGACAGGATCTCGGCGAGCCAGTCGGGCGGCGTCTCTATGTAGGCGGTGTCAGGAAACGGGATCAACCGCTCGCGTCGCCATCCGGCGATGTCCGGCACCACGACATGCGGGCCCAAATGCAGCTCCGGTTCGACGATGAAGATCCATCCGCCCGGACCGCCGCGTCCGCGGCCGAACGGATTGCCTAGCTCGAGCTGCAACTCTCCGGCCGCAACCCCATGCCGCGGCGCCGGTCGCGGATGGGTGTGCAGGGCACCGAAGATGATCTCGCCAACCAGATTGGGCGGCAGCGCCTCGATGTCGGCATAGGTCGCGTTTTTTGATTTCGGCTTCAGCATGAGGACAATTCTACCCGCCGCGCACTCGCTCCACCAGCCGCGCCACATGCTCGGGCGGGGTTTGCGGCACGATGCCGTGGCCGAGGTTGAAAATGAAGCGCTTGCCGTCCATCAGCTCGAGGATCTCGTCGACGCGCTCGTCCATCGCCGCGCCGCCGACGACGAGCAGCAGTGGATCGAGATTGCCCTGCACGACGACGTTCTCGCCGTCGAACGCCTCGCCCATCATGTAGGGCGGCATGGCGGTGTCGCATCCGATGCCGTCGACTCCGGTCTCGGAGACGTACCAGAGGCTCGATGCGCCGGCGCCTCGCGGAAAGCCGATGACCGGCACCGTGGGATGGCGCTCCTTGATCGTGGAGACGATACGCCTGGTCGGCTCGACGACCCAGCGGTCGAACTCGCTGTCGGGCAGGGTGCCGGCCCAGGTGTCGAAGATCTGCAGGCAGTCGGCGCCCGCCTTCACCTGGCCGTCGAGATAGCCGATCGAGGTGTCGACGAGGAGATCGATCAGCCGGGCGAACCCCTCCGGATCACGATAGGCCCACAGCCGCGCCTCGGCCTGGTCGGTCGATCCCTCCCCTTGCACCATGTAGGTCGCCACCGTCCACGGCGCGCCACAGAAGCCGATCAGCGCGGTTTCGTCCGGAAGATCCTGCCTGAGCCGCGCCACCGTCTCGAAGACACGTCCGAACTTGTCGCCGGTCTTTCCTGGATCGAGTCGGCCGAGGTCGGCAAGAGTTCTGACCGGCTCGAGCTGCGGCCCCTCGCCGGCGGCGAACGTGAGCCTCTGGCCGAGGGCATCGGGCACGACCAGGATGTCGGAGAACAGGATCGCGGCGTCGAAGCCGTAGCGGCGGATCGGCTGCAGCGTCACCTCGGCGGCGAGCTCGGGCGTGTAGCAGAGGTTCAGGAACCCGCCGGCCTTCTCCCGCGTCGCGCGGTACTCGGGCAGGTAGCGGCCGGCCTGTCGCATCAGCCATATTGGCGGCACCGCCAGGGTCTCACCGGCGAACGGCGCGAGAAAGCGGCGCTTGGCGACCGGTCCGCCGCGCGAGGAGGTCTTCGAGGGCATGAGCGAGAATCCAATCCAGAAGAGTCTTCAGGTTTTATTGTTTTTCTCTCTTAGGCGGTCGAACTGCGGGGATTGCGCACCGCGCCGAGCTTGTCCCCAGACCGTCCTCATGGCGCATCGGCGCTCCCAGGTCTAGCGGCCGCGTCGGGGGCCAGCCACCAGGGAGGAAAATTCGCTGCTGGTCAGGGGCTTATATCCGGCCGTTCGGCGTCGTTCGGTGGCGGCTCCGGTTGACGGCCTGTGGATAGCCGCCGCGGGCCTCGAGATTTCGCATCGTACCGCATCGACCAAATATTCCCTCCGCGCCGGTGGAAATGTGGGTATCACGGTGTACGACCGTGCAGGCCGGGGTGGACCAGCCGTCCAGGTTGCATGAGCGTCTGTATAACCTTGGACAACCGGGGCCGTTCTCCACACATGCCCACAGCGCCTCCGAGCTACTACCACCTGCACCTGATCTCCGATTCGACCGGGGAGACCCTGAACACCATCGCCAAGGCCGCTGCCGTCCAGTACGCGCAGGTGCGGCCGATCGAGCACATGCATCCGCTGGTCAGAACCCCGAAGCAGTTGAAGCGCGTGCTGCAGGAGATCGAGCAGGCGCCGGGGATCGTGCTCTATACGGTCGTCAACCCGGCGCTGGCGGAAGAGATCGAGCGACGCTGCCGGGAGCTCAAGGTTCCGAGCCTCGCCGCACTGACGCCGATCATGAAGGTGTTCGAAAGCTATCTCGGCGCGCCACAGACGCCGACGGTCGCCGGCCAGCACGTCCTCGACGCCGAGTACTTCAAGCGCATCGACGCCTTGAACTTCACTCTCGCGCACGACGACGGTCAACTTCCCGAGGATCTCAACACCGCCGATATCGTGCTGCTCGGCATCTCGCGCACCTCGAAGACCCCGACCGGGATATATCTCGCGCAACGCGGATACAAGACGACCAACCTGCCCATCGTGCCGTCGATCCCCCTGCCCTCGCGGCTCGTCGAGCCGCATTCGGCGCTCGTCGTGTGCCTCGTGGCCAGCGTCGAGCGCATCGCGGAGGTGCGGCGCAACCGGGCCATGCTGATGTCGGACCGCGACATGGACACCTACGTCGATCGCGATCTGATCGCGGCGGAAATCGCCCACTGCCGCAAGATCTGCGGCCAGCACGGCTGGCCGGTCATCGACGTGACGCGGAAATCGATCGAGGAATCGGCGGCGATGATCATCAAGCTGCTCAACGACCGCAAATTGGGGGCCGTGGACGCGGCCGAATCGGCGGAGTCGTGAGGATGCAGCTGATCCTCGCCTCGCAAAGCCGTGCCCGGCGCGCCATGCTGACGTCGGCGGGGCTCGATTTCGAGCTCGTGCCGTCGGGCGTCGACGAGGCCGCGCTGCGCCGCGGGCTCGATGCGGGCGGGCGGCGGACGGCGCCGATCGAGGTTGCGCGGCACCTCGCGCGCGCCAAGGCGGAGGCGGTGAGCCGCGATTTTCCCGACGCGATCGTGGTCGGCGCGGATCAGGTGCTCGCGGTCGGCGACGAGATCCTCGAGAAGCCCGGCGACAGGGCCGCGGCCCGGCAGTCGCTGCTGCGCCTCAGGGGCCGGACCCACATGCTGCACTCGGCGGTCGTGATCGCGGAAGGCGGCCGGGTGACCTGGGGCGAGGCCGACAGCGCCGCGCTCGAGATGCGCGACTTCACCGAGACGTTCCTCGACGACTATCTGGCGTCGGCCGGCGAAGGGATCCTCGGCGCAGTCGGCGCCTACGAGCTCGAGGGGCGCGGCGTCCAGCTCTTCGAGCGGATTTCCGGTGACTATTTCACGATCCTCGGAATGCCGCTCGTGCCGCTGCTCGCGGCGCTGCGGTCGCGGCGCGCGGTCGCGGCATGAAGCGTGCGTGCGTCATCGGCTGGCCGATCGAGCACTCCCGCTCGCCCTCGATCCACGACTACTGGCTGCGCCGGTACGGCATCGACGGGGCGTATACGCGCGAGGCGGTGAGGCCCGAGGCGGCGGCGCAGTTCATGCGCAGTCTCGCGCTGCGCGGTCTTGCGGGCTGCAATGTCACCGTGCCGCACAAGGAGGTGGCGTTCGCCGTCGCCGACGAGCGCGACGCCGCCGCCGTCGCGATCGGCGCCGCCAATACGGTGTGGCTCGACGAGGGCCGGATCTGCTGCGCCAATACGGACGCCTACGGGTTCATGACCCATCTCGACCGCTCGGCGCCGGAGTGGAGAGCGGCCGACGCGCCGGTGGCGATCCTCGGCGCCGGCGGCGCCGCGCGCGCGATCGTGCACGGTTTTCTCGAGGCGGGCGTCGGCGAGGTGCGGGTGTTCAACCGGTCGGCGGAGCGGGCGGACGAGCTTGCCCGGCACTTCAGGCCCAAGGTCATGGGTTCCAGGATCGTGGCGCTGCCTTGGGCCGAGCGCAGCACGCGGTCGGCGGGCGCCTCCGTGCTCGTCAACACGACGACGCTCGGCATGAAGGGCGCGGGCGATCCGGAGATCGATTTCAGCAGCTTCGGCAGCCGCTGCGTCGTCTGCGATATCGTCTACGTGCCGCTCGAGACGACATTCCTGGCGGCGGCGCGGCAGCACGGGCTAAGGACCGTGGACGGGCTCGGGATGCTGCTGCATCAGGCCGTGCCGGGTTTCGAACGCTGGTTCGGCGTCCGGCCGGAGGTTACGGACGAGCTCCACGCGCTGATCGTCGCCGATATCGAGGGCAAGGCGTGATGCTGGTGGTCGGGCTCACGGGATCGATCGGCATGGGGAAATCGACGGCCGCGGCCCGGCTGCGCACGCATGGCATCGGCGTGCTCGACGCCGATGCCGTGGTGCACGACCTCTACGAGGGGCCGGCCGTGCCGCTGATCGCGGCGGCGTTTCCCGGGGCGACGCGCGAGGGCGTGATCGACCGGCTGCGGCTGGCCGCAATCCTGGCCGCCGATCCCGACGGGTTCCGGCGGCTCGAGGCGATCGTGCATCCCATGGTTCGCGCTGTCGAGCGGTCGTTTCTCGCGGCCGAGGCGGCGCGCGGTGCGGCGATGGCGGTGCTCGAGATCCCGCTGCTCTACGAGACGGGAGGCGACGCGCTGGTCGACGTGGTCGTGGTGGTCAGCGCCACGGCCGAGACGCAGCGGCGTCGCGTGCTCGACCGGCCGGGGATGACCGAAGCGCGGCTCGCGCAGCTTCTCGCACGGCAGATGGCGGACACGGAGAAACGCCGCCGCGCCGATTTCGTTGTGGATACGAACGGCACCATCGCCGAGACCGAGGCGCAGGTCGATGCTATCGTCGCCGCGCTGAAAGGCCGGACGAGCACCGCTTATCACCGACACTGGTCGCCGAAGGTAGACTGAGCGCGGGCGCATCGTGCGACATCCTCCCCCCCAGCCGCCGAGGAGCGAGCCGGAATGCAGCGTGAGATCGTCCTCGACACCGAGACCACGGGCCTCGATCCGCGCCGCGGCGACCGGCTGATCGAGATCGGCTGCATCGAGATCGTCAATCGCATCCCGACCGGACGCGAGTTCCACCGCTTCATCAACCCCGAGCGCGACGTGCCGGCCGAGGCACAGGCGGTGCACGGGATCTCGACCGAGTTCCTGCGCGACAAGCCGCTGTTCGCCGCCGTGGCGCGCGACTTCATGGCGTTCATCGGCGAAGACCCGCTGGTGATCCACAACGCATCGTTCGACGTCGGTTTTCTCAATGCCGAGCTCGAGCGGTTGAAGCTCGAACCGATTGCGATGCACCGGGTCGTCGACACGCTGGCGCTGGCGCGACGCCGGCACCCGGCCGGGCCGAACACTCTCGACGCGCTCTGCAAGCGCTACGGCATCGACAACACGAAGCGCGTGAAGCACGGCGCGCTCGTCGACAGCGAGCTCCTGGCGGCGGTCTACGTGGAGCTCCTGGGCGAGCGGCAGGCGGCATTGTCACTGGTCGAGGGCGGAGGGCTCTCCGGATCGCCGGGCCGAGGCGACACGGGCGCCGGGGCGCCGGCCGTGCAGCGTCCGCGTCCGTTGCCGCCGCGACTGACGGCGACCGACGAGGCAGCCCATCGGGCGTTCGTCGAGACGCTCGGTCCGAAGGCGCTTTGGATCCGCATCCCGCCGGGCGGCGGGCGGACGTGACAACCCGGCTGTACGACCGGGCGCGCCCGGTCGGCCGCGGTGTCAGGACTTCGCGGCAGCCTGGGCGGCGGCCAGCTCCTGCTGGCGGCGCATATAGAGCTGCGCGAAGTCGATCGGGTCCATCAGCAGCGGCGGGAATCCGCCCTCGCGGGTCAGGTCGGCGATCAGCCGGCGCAGGAACGGGAACACGAGCGTCGGGCAATTGATGAGCAGGAACGGCTCGAGCGCCTGCTCGGGAATGTTCTGCAGCCGGAACAGCCCGGCATAGACGACCTCGAGATCGTAGAACGTCATCTCCTTGTTGGCGGCCGTGGCCTTGAAGTTGATGGCGCTCTCGTAGACGTCGTCGCCGACCTTCTTGGCGTCGACGTTGACGGCGACCTGGATGTTGGGATTCTCGCCCTGCGGCCCGAGCAGCTTGCCGACGTTCGGGTTCTCGAACGAGAGATCCTTGATGTACTGGCCGATCACCTGTGCCTGGATTCCGGCCTGTCCCGGGCCCGCTCCCGGGCCCGCTCCCTGGCTGGCCGGCTTCTGGGCCGCGCCCGCCGGCGGCTTGCCCTTGCCGTTGGTCTGGTCTGTCATTCGCGTCATGCCCCGATCAATCGCTCTTCGTCCGTCCGGCCGCTGGCTAACACGCGCCCGGCGGGGCCGCAATCGCCCATCCGTCGCGCGTCCCGCTCACGAGGGCGGCTTGGCCGGAGGCCTGGGGCCGGCGTCCCCCGGGCGGCCCGGACCGCCGCCGGTTCGCGAATCGAGCGTCCGCTCCCCGAGGCGCTCGAACTCGCCGTCGATCACCGTGTCGTCGTGCCGTCGCGGACGGTCCGTGTCGAACGGCTCGCGGCCAGGCTGCCGCGACCTGACGGACCCGTCGTCGGGAGTGCCGTCATCGAAGCGTCCGCGGGCCATCGTGGCGTGCCGGAACAGCAGTGCGGCGAGCATCTTGCGGATCGGCGGCAGCAGCAGCAGCACGCCGGCCACGTCGGTCATCGGCCCGGGCAGCACGAGCAGCATCCCGGCGATGAGGAGCAGCGCGCCGTCGGCCAGCTCGGTGTGGGGTGCCCGGTCCTGGGCGAGCGCGTCGGACATGCGTCGCATGGTCGCCAGCCCCTGGGTGCGTATGACGAACACGCCGGCGAGCGCGGTGACGAGCACGATGGCGATGACCGGCCAGAAGCCGATCACCTGGCCGAGCTTGATGAGGAGCGCGATCTCGAACAGCGGCAGCGCCAGGAACGCCAGGACCGCAACGAGACGGAAGGGAGATTGCATCGGTAGGGCCGCGCTGGCTTTATGCTCTGCCTGGGAATCGCGCCGGTTCCGGCGGCGACGGCGCCCGCGGGCCGGGCGAGCACCGCCGCGCCGTCGAATCGCCGCCGCCAAGCCGGTTGGCATTCCGGTATTTGTGCCCTAAGTTCAGCGCAATACCAACCGACATACGACCGCGTCGCGCTTGGAGCCTCCGCCACCGGTCGTGGCGCTGGAGTCCGGCCCATCTGTTCGGCCAGTGGGCAGGCGCGTCGCAGCATCGTCGGCAACCCCCATCAGGACCTGCGCCGCACGTCGTCGGCCAGGCCTCGGAAAGCACTCCCCATGGATGGAAAGATCGACCTTCTGACCCTGATCTCGTTGATCGTCGCGGTCGTTCTGGTGCTGAAGCTCAGAAGCGTGCTCGGCCGGCGCAGCGACGACGACACGCAGCGAATCGAGCGCAATCGCGCCGAGCAGCAGCGGCAGGCGCGGTCGGCGGCGGGCGGCGGCACCGACAAGGTCGTCACGCTGCCGCGGCGGGACAGGGACGACGGCGGACCGGCGCAGGCGCCGGCCGGCGTCTCGGTGGCCGAGGCGGAGGAGCGCATCCGCACCTTCGCGGCCGCCGATCCGACCGTGACCAAGGGGATGCTCGACATCCTGAAGCTCGATCCGGCGTTCGATCCCGAGCATTTCCTCGCCGGCGCCAAGTCGGCCTACGAGATGATCGTCACCGCCTTCGCCGAGGGCAATCGCAAGGCGCTGAAGGGCCTGCTCAACCGCGACGTGTTCGAGGGCTTCTCGACCGCCATCGCCGACCGCGAAAGCCGCGGCGAGCAGATCGACCAGAGCTTCGTCGGCATCAACAAGGCCGACATCCTCGAGGCCGAGGTCAAGAGTGGCATCGCCAGCGTGACCGTGCGCTTCGTCAGCCAGCTCATCTCGGCGTCGCGCGACCGCGCCGGCGTCGTGATCTCGGGCGATCCGCAGAAGATCAAAGAGGTCACCGACATCTGGACCTTCAGCCGCGACATCTCGACGAGCCGCGCCCGGCAGGATCCGAACTGGCGGCTGGTCGCCACGCAGGCGTCGAACTAGCGGCTGCCGCGGATCGTGGGGCAGGAGCGGCGAGGAGGGCGCCAGACGATGCCAGCGACCGCGCCCCTGCCGCCATCCAGCCGAGGCGCCTCCGCGCAGAGGGCGATCGCGATCGGCGCGGCGCTGCTTCTCCTCGCGCTCTGCCCGCCCATCCTCCCGTGGTCGCCGGCCGTGCCCTCCGCGGCCCGGGCCAATGCCCCCGACAGTCTCCAGCGCCGAGCGCAAGCCATGACGGCAGTCACCTACGCGCCTGTCCCCTTCACCGCGATCGAGGGCTGGGCGGCGGACGACCATCGCGCGGCGCTCGACGCTTTCCTGAAGTCGTGCGCGCGGATCGCCGGGCGGCGGGCGCGGGCGGCGGCCCCGGCTTCGGCCACCGGCGCGGAAACGGGGGCGGAGTCGAGCCTCGCCGCGGCGTGCGAGGCGGCCGCGGCGCTGGCGCGGGGACCGGTCGACCGGGCCGCGGCGCGGCGTTTCTTCGAGACGCACTTCGAGCCGCAGCGGGTCGTCCATCCGGCGGGCGTGGGCATGGTCACGGGCTACTACGAGCCCGTGGTCGAAGGCTCGCGCAAGCCGGGCGGCCGGTACACGGCGCCGCTGCTGCGCCGGCCCGCCGATCTCGTCAACGTCGTGGCCGAGACCGAGCGCGGCGCGAAGGCCGACAAAGCCACCCACCTCAGGCGGCTGCCCGACGGCCGGCTCGTCCCCTATCCGACGCGGCGAGAGATCGAAAGCGGCGCGCTCGACGACCAGGCGCTCGAGTTCCTCTATCTTTCCGATCCGGTCGACGTCTTCTTCATGCAGGTGCAGGGCTCGGGCCGCGTCGTGCTCGACGACGGCTCGACGGTTCGCGTCACCTACGACGGCAAGAACGGTCACCCCTACACCTCCGTCGGACGGCATCTGATCGACAGCGGGCAGTTCGCGGCGGAGCAGGTGTCGCTGCAGTCGCTCGAGCGGTGGCTCAAGGCCGACCGCCAACGCGGGCGGGAGGCGATGTGGGTCAACAAGTCGTATGTGTTCTTCCGCGAGCTCGCTGGGGCGGAGGCCGCAGGACCGCTCGGCGCGATGAGGATCCCGCTGTCGGAGGGCCGCAGCCTCGCCGTCGACACCGCCCACCATGCGCTCGGGCTGCCGGTCTGGGTCGCCTCTCCGACCTTGACCCATGCCACGGCGCGTGAGGGAGAGCGGCGCGGGTTCCACCGGCTGATGGTGGCGCAGGACGTCGGTTCGGCGATCCGCGGACCCGAGCGGGGCGACATCTATTTCGGCTCCGGCGCGGCGGCGGGGAAACTCGCCGGCGTGACCAAGCATCCGGCGAACTTCATCGTGCTGCTGCCGAGGTCCGGCGC
>JAKAML010000028.1 GCA_021812845.1 Pseudomonadota bacterium | reverse complement strand
ACTTCATGACCTCGAGCTTGCCGTCCTTCACCGCGAGCCAGCACCAGCCGGAGCCGAACTGGGTGACGCCGGCGTTGACGAAGTCGGCGCGAACCTTGTCGTAGCCGCCGATCTCGTCGACGAGCTTCTGCACCTTGCCCGGCAGCTTCTTGCCGCCGCCGTCCTTCTTCATCCAGCGCCAGAAGTGATTGTGGTTCCAGTGCTGGCCGATGTTGTTGACGAGGCCGGCGTTCTTGGCTGCGAAGGCCGCGACGCAGATGTCCTCGAGGCTCTTGCCCTCGAGCCCCGAGCCGACGATCAGCTTGTTGCCGTTGTCGACGTAGGCCTGATGATGCTTGTCGTGATGGAACTGCAGCGTCTCGGCCGACATGTAGGGCTGCAGTGCATCGTAAGCGTAGGGCAGGGGCGGGAGGGTGAAGGACATCGTCGCGATCTCCGAGCTTGCGGATGGGAATTCCAGGAGGGTTGTTAGCGGGGCGGGTTGCGGGACACAAGGCGCAAACGCGCCGGTGTCCGGTGCGGTTGCACCCGTGCCTGAGGCGCGCCGGGCGTGACAGAGACGCGGGATGCGGCGAGCCGTCACACACACCGGGGCGCATGTCCCGGCCGTGCCTCGGGCGCGGCACCGGTCCGTGCCCCGGCATGTCGATCCGAGGTATTGGCCGCCCGCCCGCGTCACGAACGCGCTGCAGGGAATCGAACCCGGTTCGACCGCGACCACGGGACCGCTGTCCGCGCGTGGCATCCGGCATCAATATCCTGACGACGGCTTGCCGTTCGGGACGGGCCGCTCGGGACCGGCGCATTCCGAGCGTGCAAGGAGCCGAGCGACGAGAGCGGACGATCCGACGGGCGACAATCGGCGATCGATCCGGATGCGACGGCAATCGGGATATTGCGCGAGCAGCGAGCGTATCGAGGCCGGGCGACCCTGCGCGCCCGGCCTCGCGGATCCTGCCGGGGACGATGAGATCAGGGTTCCGCTATCGGGCGCTCTGCCCGTTGAATGCACGATGAGCGGTCCATTCATCCGGCGTTCACATCAGAACATTCGGATGCCTGCAACAATCGGCGCGATCGGCGCCCGTCGGATCTGGCTTCGTCATGGCGCGATGTCCACCCGGCGTGGATGAAAGCGCCGGCTGGTTGCGATTGCCGACGCCGCGAATCCACCACGATTCGTGAAATCACAAGTTGCAGTCTATTTGCTGATTTACGTGGCCATGCAAACGCGCTAATCGGGCGCCGCCCGCGGCCTGTCGCGTGACGTCCGGCGACGGCCGCGCGGCGCCATTGCGACATCCGCCGGATCGGCAATCGGTGGTGGAATAAGTATGGTCGCGATATGGAAAAGCCGCCATTAAGAAAGTTTTTCGGGTTGTAATCGATAAGTGCGGTGCTAGCTTTGCGCCAAATCGACTTCGCCCCGGCTCTGCTCTCCACATCTGAAAGGAACGACTATGGCTGCCATCAACGTCGAGAAAATGTCGCTCAAGGATATTCACGATCTGGAGGCCAAGCTCCAGAAGGCGAAGTCGCAGGCGCGGGAGCGCGCGAAGGGCGATCTCAAGGACAAGATCGACCGTCTGCTCGAGGGCACGGGTTTCTCGATCCACGAGCTCTACGGGATGCCGGGCCGCGGCCGCGGCCGTGGCAAGTCGGCCGCCAAGTACGCCAACCCGGAGAACAAGTCCGAGACCTGGACGGGCCGCGGACGCAAGCCGAACTGGCTCGTCGCGCGCATGAACAAGGGCGCGAAGCTCGCGGATTTCGCGATCTGAGCCGCAATTCGCTTGCGAGCCCGGTCGGGCTCGAGACGCGGCCGTCCCTCGCGGGGCGGCCGCATCGTTTTCGTCCGGGCAATCGGAATGGCCGCCCGACGCCCGCCGGATTGGCCGTGCCGATTTCCGAGCCCTCGATCCGAGACTCGTCGTGCCTCGGGGGCGACTAGCCGCGCCTTCGCGCCGACGTCCACTTTTTCGCTTCGGGCGGTGCCTCGCGTGCGGTGAAGGTCAGTGCCGCGAGATCGGCGACGCACGCCGCGCCTTGAAACGGATCATCGGCGACGACACCGAGCGCCGCCGCTCCGATGCGATGCAGCGCGCCATTGGCGGCGAGCAGCAGATCGCCTGTCGATTGCCAATCCGCCCAGTCGCAGTCGGGAAATTCGCGCAGGGTGCGTCCGTCGCCGTCGAGCACGGTGAAGGCTTCGCGATACCATGCGCCGCCGGTAACGCCGATCGCCAGCAGCCGACGGCGCAGGACGAAGGGCGTCGGCCTGCGGCGGCGCGCCGCCCGTTCGGCGGGTGCGGGTTGCACCCGCTCGTAGATCTCGGGTGTTTCGAGAACCCAGCGGAATGGTCCGCTGCTGCGATAGGGCGAGGCTTTTCCGGGGTCGATCAATCGCCAGCCGTCGCGCACCATGCGGTCGTGCTGGATGGGATCGTCCTCGCCCGAGCCGGCATAGCTCGCGTAAGGAGCGACCGCGAATCGGCTCGGAACGCGCATATCGGGCGCGAGCCGGATCTGCTCGGCGCGATGATTGAGGCCGAGCCGCATCGCCGAATGGAACAATCCGCCGCCGCCCCAGGCGTCGCCCTTCGGCCACAGCGCGAGCGCGGTGAGATAGGGTGGACGGCTGACGGCGGTCCAGGTGGCATAGGGTCCGCGGTGCGTGGCGGCGAAATAGACGAGCAGCTCGCCGTCGGGTGAGAGATCGCATCGTCGTTCGTAGATGCGGCCCTTGAGCCACTGGCCGATCTCGACCCTGTCGCTGCCGAGCCACCAGCGCAACAGCGCGACCCGGCGCGAGGGGCCACGGCGGAACACGGCGGCCGAGCGTCCGTCGCGGGCCAGAATGACGAAGAGGCGGCATTGCGGCGTCGCGGCCATCGGCGTCGATCCCGCGCTGACGAGCCTGTCGGCCCGCAGTCTTCTAGCGCGCCGCGGGGAACAACCGCTCCCAGGCGAACAGCATCACGGTGTCGGCGACGGAGAGGATCAGGAACGCCCGCGAGACGGCCGCGATATCCTCGGCCGGCAGCGCGCCGCCGATCCATCCGTAGTGAAAGGCGAGGCCGGCGAGCAGCGCCGACCCGGCGATGGCCGCGAAGGCGGTCTGGACGATGCGCAGCGACCGGCGGCGCTCGGCGGCGGGGGACAGCTCTGTCATACGCGCGACCCGGACAGGACTTAACGATCCATTCACCATGCCATTCCCGGCGCTGCGGGAAAAGGCGGTCGTGCGGACGTGGTTTCCGCGGCGCTCGATCGGCGGGGCACATGGTCAGGAAGCGTGGTCGCCGCCGATCGCCGCGACGATCGAGCGGAGGCGCGCGGCGACGAGCACGGCGTCGTCGGGGAAGCCCGCCGCGATCCACCAGTCCTCGAAGTCCCTGAGCGCGCGGCCGACCTCCGGACCCGCCGCGACGCCGAGCGCCACGACGTCGGCGCCGCGCACCGGCAGCACCGGGGGAGTGAGGCGGGCGGCTGCCTCGAGCCGGGCCCGCCAGCCGGGATCGTCGACCGGTCGGTCGGAGCGCGCCCAGGCGAGCATGGCGCTCTGCATGAAGGCCTCCGTGCCCGAGCGGTAGAGGTGGATCAGGTCGGACGGCGCGCCGGCGGCGAGGCCGGGCGCCGGGAACGGCACGGTCGCCAGGGCGAGGGTCGCTGCCTCGGCGTTCGAGAGCTTCAGCCGCTCGCGCAGCGTCTGCGCCCCGGCGGCCGAGCGGACGTAGAGGGCGGCGAGCGCGAGCATGGCGTCCGGCGGCCTGGCGAGGCTGCGCTCGATCGCGGCCAGCCGCGCGTGGACCGCGACATCGGCAGGCAGTCCCGTGACGCGCTCGAGGATGCCCGTCGACGCCATGGTCGCGAGAACGGGCACCGCGCGCGGCGCCGCGAGCAGCTTCGTCATCTCGGCGCGCAGGCGCTCGCCCGACAGGCCGTCGATGCCGGCCAAGTCGGAGACCGACGCGGCGAGGCCGTCGGGATCGGGCTCGGCCGCGGCGTACTCGGCGGAGAAGCGGAAGAACCTCAGGATGCGCAAGTAGTCCTCGCGGATGCGGTCGCGTGCCGCGCCGATGAAGCGCACGCGCCGCGCCACCACGTCCGGCCAGCCGCCGAGCGGGTCGTCGACGCGCCCGTCGGCGGTGCAGTAGAGCGCGTTGATCGTGAAGTCGCGGCGGGCGGCATCTTCGGCCCAGTCGGTGGTGAAAGTGACGCGGGCATGGCGGCCGAAGGTCTCGATGTCGCGGCGCAGCGTCGTAACCTCGTAGGGCGTATGGCTCGCGACGACCGTGACCGTGCCGTGCTCCAGTCCGGTCGGCACGGCCGTGAGACCTGCCTGCCGCGCGAGGCGGATGACCTCCTCGGGCCGGGCCGGGGTGGCGAGGTCGATGTCGGCCACCGGACGCGCGAAGAGCGCGTTGCGGACCGCGCCGCCGACGATGCGTGCCTCGTGCCCGCCGGCGGCCAGCGCCGCGAGCACGGCCCGCAGGCCTTCCTGCGCGAGCCAGGGCTCGCCGTCGAGCCGTGGCAGGGGAGGCGGGGGAGCGGTCGGCATGGTGTGGCTCGGCCTCGGGCCTATTTGATGCGGCCCGGCTCGATGCGGCCGTCCTTGATGACCGGGGGCTGGTAGCTCTGGCCGGGCAACCCGCCGGACGTCGAGCTGAAGAACAAGAGCGTGACGAGCACCAATGCGGCGCCGGCCGCGAACAGCCAGATCAGCGGCGCATCGTCGAGCGCCGCCACGCCGCCCTTGGCGTCGGGGCGCGTCAGGGCGACGTAGACCAGGTAGCAGACGGTCGGCGCGAGGAACAGCAGCACGTTCTCGACGATTATTCGGATCATCCGACGAACAGCCTCTGATGCATGTTCCGGATCATGCCCGCCGTCGCGCCCCAGATGAAGCGCTCGCCGAACGGCATCGCGTAGAAGTGCCGCTCGCGGCCCTGCCAGAGGCGACTTCGGCGGTGATGGTTGCGCGGATCCATCAGGAACGCGAGCGGCACCTCGAAGACGTCTGCGACCTCGCGCGGATTGGGCCTGAGGGTGAATGTCGGCACGACCAGCGCCACGACCGGATGGACGATGTAGCCGGTGCTCGTGCGATAGCGGTCGAGGTAGCCGAGCGGCTCGACGAGCGTGGGGTCGAGGCCGATCTCCTCGTCGGCCTCGCGCAGGGCGGCGGCCAGGGGATCCCGATCGCCGGGATCGATCTTGCCGCCGGGAAAGGCGATCTGGCCGGCATGGCTCTGCAACCTGTCGGTGCGCTGCGTCAACAGCACGGTCAAGGGATCGCGGTCGACGATGGCGACGAGCACCGAGGCCGGCACCGGCGGCGGGGCATCGGGATGGGCTACCGCCAGCTCGGCGAAGAGGCCGGGATTGAGGTCGAAATCGCTCGGCGGGGCAGCGGGGATGTCCCCCCGGACCGTGGCGCCGTCACGCACGGCCCCGGACGGCGTCCGGTGGAGCGCCGCGAGGGCGCGGACCCGGAAGGCCGCGCCGTGGCGCGCGACGTCGCCGAGGCTCGTCCCGTCCGCTGGGCCCTCGGTCGGCGCAATGCCCGAAACAGGTCCGGGCGTCGAGGCCGCACGGGTGGAATCGCTGGTGAACGACATGGACGGAGTGTAGCAGTCTCCGGGCCGCTGAGCACGCCCGTCCGGATTGACCGTCTCGCCGGCTGCCGCAGCGCCCGGCGCTGTCCAGGGGGGCCCGTGACATCAAAACACCCGATCTCTTGACTTTCGTCGACGGGATGGCGTTGGAAGGGGATGGTCGAATGCGCTGCCAATTCCCCGCCGGGAAGCCGGCCGCTCGATGAGATGGCTAGGAGGCTGGACCATGGGGCCGATCGCTGCACGACCTGTCGGATCCGCCGCCACGCGGGGGGAAGCCCGCCGCGGCGCCGTGCGGCGCGCTGTGGTCCTGCTGGCGTCGGCACTGGTTCTCGGTGCGCCGGGAGCTCGAACGGCGGCCGGCGCGAGCGACACCGCCGAGTTCGCCGCGACCCTCGACGGCCGTCAGCGACGCGAGTTCGAGGCCTACGTGTCTGCCCGCACCGTCTTCGACTTCGAGACCGACAAGTTCTGGCGCGAATGCTCGGACAAGCGGGCCATCCGCAAGCGCAAGAAGTCGGCCGGCGAGGTGCTGACCCGCGACGACTACGTCCTCGCCTACCCGCCGGAGTACAAGGGCCCGAAGCTGTCGAGCGAGGTGCAGAAGGCCTGGGCCGCGTTCCAGTCGCGCGACGACGGGCCGAAGGAGCCGGCCCAGCCGCTGCCGACGGTGGCGGATTTTCTCGCCGCCGCCAAGGAGCACTACAAGTTCGAGCCCGAGCGCGTCACCGAGCGCGAGTTCAAGCTGCGCTATGCCCGCGAGGCGCTGGCACTCGGTCTGACGAAAGAGCAGGTGGTCCGCGTCTACGCGCTCGAGACCGGCGGCCAGGGCACGGCCGACATGCAGGCCGGCATCAACCCGATCACGAAGAAGGGGACGGCGATCTCCTCCGCCCTCGGATACGCGCAGCTCCTGCACGCCAACTCCGTCAACGAGATCGCCAAGCACGGAACGGCGTTCGTCGAGCGGCTTCAGCGGATGGCGTTGCGGCCGGGCCTCGACGGCAGGCGGCGGACGGCGCTGCGCGGCAAGGTCGCGAGCCTCAAGGTCATGGTCAAGACGGCGAAATCGGTGCCCTACGACTGGGAGCGGCACCAGGCCCTCGCCAGGACGCCGCGCGGCTACGGCATCCACGCGCTCAATCTCGACGGCGACGTCGGGCCATGGCTGCAGGTCATCAAGCTCGACGGCATCATGCAGGAGGCGCGCAAGGCCGGCCGCACCGGCCTGAAGCCGGTCGAGATGGAACTCATGAACCTCGCCGGACCCGGCACCGGCCTCGAGATGATGCTGCCTGCGGGTCTCGACGTGCCGACGGTCAATTTCTTCGCTCGCGGCGGCTACGAGCGCAACACCATCGTGCGCGGCAAGACCTCGGCCGAGCTTCTGGCCGCCCTCGAGAGCCGCATGGACGAGAACGAGAAGCGGCCGGGGGCGGTCGAGTTCGCCGCCGTCTTCGACGAGATCGCGGCCGCCCGCCGCGCCGGGCGGTAGGCGGCCGGCCCATCGGCGCTGCGCCGTCCGCGCCGACCGGGACGGGCGAGAATGGAATCTCGGTCGCCTCGGAGGTCGGCCGCCGGCGGGCGTCCGTCTTTGGGCGCGAGCGGGTTGCGCGGCGCGGGGCCGTGGGCTAACACCAGACCACCGACGCGCCTCCGAATGCCCGGCGCCACCGTCGGCATTCGTTCCCATGGCGTTCCGGGCAGCAACGGGCGTTCCGGGCAGCAAAGGGCGTCCCAGCGGCGCCGCCGAGGCTCAATGAACCAGTTTCTCCTCGACTACCTGCCGATCGTGGTCTTCCTGGGCGTCTGCCTGGGGATCGGCATCGCGCTGATGTCCGCGCCGTTCCTGATCGCGGTCAGGAATCCCGACCCCGAGAAGGTGTCGGCCTACGAATGCGGCTTCAATGCCTTCGACGACGCGCGCATGAAGTTCGACGTGCGGTTCTATCTGGTCTCGATCCTGTTCATCATCTTCGACCTCGAGATCGCCTTCCTGTTCCCATGGGCGGTGGCGTTCAAGGAGGTCGGCATCTACGGGTTCTGGTCGATGATGATCTTCCTCGCCGTGCTGACCATCGGCTTCGTCTACGAGTGGAAGAAGGGCGCGCTCGAATGGGATTGATCGTTCCGCCGGAGTTCCAGCGTGACACGGCCAAGGAGGGCGCCGGCGCCGCCGCGGGCGGCTCGGGTCTCGTCAAGCCCGGCGACCCCTACTTCAGCGAGATCTCGAACGAGCTCGCCGACAAGGGCTTCCTCGTCACCTCGACCGACGACCTGATCAACTGGGCCCGCACCGGCTCCCTGATGTGGATGACGTTCGGGCTCGCCTGCTGCGCGGTCGAGATGATGCAGGCGTCGATGCCGCGCTATGACCTCGAGCGCTTCGGCTTCGCTCCGCGCGCGAGCCCCCGCCAGTCCGACGTCATGATCGTCGCCGGCACGCTGACCAACAAGATGGCGCCGGCATTGCGCAAGGTCTACGACCAGATGCCCGAGCCGCGCTACGTGATCTCGATGGGCTCGTGCGCCAACGGCGGCGGCTACTACCACTATTCCTATGCCGTGGTGCGCGGCTGCGACCGCATCGTTCCGGTCGACATCTACGTGCCGGGCTGTCCTCCCACGGCGGAGGCGCTGCTCTACGGCGTGCTGCTGCTGCAGAGGAAGATCCGGCGCACGGGCACCATCGAGCGCTGAGGGAAGGCGCCCGCCGGCAGCCGCGGACGATCGGGCGACGCCGGATCGGGTGGCACGGCCGACGGGTCGGGGAGGATGAGTGGGTCATGGCCTTGACTGCCGAAACGACGCCGGATGATCTCCTGGTGCACCTCGTGCCGAAGCTTGGGCCGCTGCTGCTCGCGAGCCGTGTCGCCCACGGCGAGCTGACGATCGAGGTGCCGCGCGACCAGATCATCAAGACGCTCAAGTTCCTGCGCGACGACGGCCGCTGCCGGTTCGAAGTGCTGATCGACCTCTGCGGCGTCGACTGGCCGGCGCGGACGGAGCGGTTCGACGTCGTCTATCACCTGCTGTCGCCGCGCACCAACCAGCGCATCCGCGTCAAGACCACGACCGACGAGGCGACGCCGGTCGCCTCCGCCTGCGAGGTGTTCTCGGCCGCCAACTGGTACGAGCGGGAGGCCTACGACATGTACGGCATCCTGTTCTCGGGACACCCGGATCTGCGCCGGCTCCTGACCGACTACGGCTTCCAGGGCCATCCGCTCCGGAAAGACTTCCCCCTCACGGGCTACGTCGAGGTTCGCTACGACGACGAGAAGAAGCGCGTCGTCTACGAGCCGGTGAAGCTGACGCAGGAATTCCGCGCCTTCGACTTCGAAAGCCCCTGGGAGGGCACCGACTACGTGCTCCCCGGCGACGAGAAGGCGGGCGGCGGGCCGGCAGGAGGGAAGGCGTGAAGCTGGCTACGCGCAGGTCGCTCGACACGGGCACGCGCTCCCCGTCGCGGCGGGACACCGCGTACCGCCCATCGTGGATGGGCCTCTGTCTCGCGCTGGCTTGCCTTCTTTCAGGCACCTCGGCCTCTGCCCAAGAGCCGGGTAAGTCCAAGTCTCAGAGGGGCACGGCACCGGCGGCGGCCGGCGGACCGCCGACCGCGGATCAGTTCGAGGTCGGCGACCTCACGGCCATGCCTGCGGGGTCGCCGGCCCTGAACCTCGATGTCGATGCAAAGACCATGAGTGCCGCCGCCGCGAAATCACCGCTGTCGCCCGGCAGAAGCGCCGAGAACCCGGCGTGCAGCCACGAGGCCACGCAACGGATCGATCTGGGTCGGGATATTCCTTCGGCGACGGCCAAGGAGTGCCGTCCGCGCGGTCTGCAGATCGGGAAGGGATCGCTGGGGTTCGAGATGCAGGGTGGGCGGTAGTAGCAGAGGTCTTTGGCGGCCGGGATCGAACACGATCCCTCGATGCCGCGAGAACGAGCAGGATCAGGCGCGATGCAAGATACATTGAAGCCCGGCGCCAAGGTGCTGTTCGAGTACCGCGTTCCGGCCGACAAGACGGTGCCGCACCTCTACCCCGAGGCGCCCGAGTTCGCCGTGATGCCGACCGTGTTCGCCACCGGCTTCATGGTCGGGCTCATGGA
>JAKAML010000027.1 GCA_021812845.1 Pseudomonadota bacterium | reverse complement strand
TGCCGCCGCGGGTCGCCGAATGGCTGGCCATGCAGGACGCCCGCTCGCTGATCCCGGCGCCCGACGAAGTTTTGGTCGAGACCTTCCCCCACCACCGCCGCCACCATCTCGTCTGCTATCCGTTCGAGGGTCGTCTCGCCCACCAGACGCTCGGCATGCTGCTGACCCGCCGCCTCGACCGCGCCGGCGCCCGTCCCCTCGGCTTCGTCGCCAACGACTACGGCCTCTCGCTCTGGTGCGCGCGCGACCTCGGCGCGATGATCGGCGAGGGCGCCCTCTCCCTCTCGCGCCTGTTCGAGGAGGACATGCTCGGCGACGACCTCGACGCCTGGCTCGCGCAGTCGAGCCTGATGAAGCGCACCTTCCGCACGACCGCGGTCGTCGCCGGCCTGATCGACCGCCGCCACCCCGGCAAGACGAAGTCCGGCCGCCAGGTGACCATGTCCACCGATCTCGTCTACGATGTCCTGCGCCGCCACGATCCCGGCCACATCCTGCTCGAGGCGGCCTGGCGCGACGCCGCGACGGGCCTTTTGGATCTCGCCCGGCTCGGCGACTTCCTG
The DNA here is from genome assembly GCA_021812845.1 of Pseudomonadota bacterium. GTDB lineage: Bacteria > Pseudomonadota > Alphaproteobacteria > Rhizobiales > Hyphomicrobiaceae > JAKAML01. The sequence continues at coordinate 9,243 of JAKAML010000027.1, read as the reverse complement.
CGCCGGATAAGGGGTCGAATCAGGCATCAGTCGCTCGACAGGGTGTCGCCGCTGTCGGTGCCGATCCTGCTCGAGATCGGCATCGAGCCGGTGGCCGGCGCGGGGCGCGACGATATGCTGAGGGAGGCCGCGCGGCTGCTCGTCGCGGAGGCCGATTGTCGAAGCTGATTGGAATGTCACCGGGAGGGGGCACCCGATGCTCAACCTGAAGCCCGAGCGGCTGGACGCGGCGGAGTTCGCCGAGCAGCCGGTCGCCATCGCCGGCAAGGCGTTCGTCGCCGACATGTCGGGCGCGCTCTACTGGCCATCCGAGGATGCGCTGATCGTCGCCGATCTCCACCTCGAGAAGGGCTCGTCGTTCGCCGCCCGCGGCCAGCTCCTGCCGCCCTACGACACCCGCGAGACGCTGGCCCGGCTCGCCCAGGCCATCGACCGCTTCGACGCCCTTACCGTGATCGCCCTCGGCGACAGCCTGCACGATACCGGCGCCGCCTCGCGCATGGACCCGGAGGCGCGCGAGACGCTCGCCATCATGCAGGCCGACCGCGAATGGATCTGGATCACGGGCAACCACGACCCCGAGATCGACGGCGCGATGGGCGGCCATGTGCGCGACGAGCTCGTCGTAGAGGGCATCACGCTCCGCCACGCCCCGCGGCCGGGCCGCGTCACCCACGAGATCGCCGGCCACCTGCATCCGGCGGCGCGGCTCTACATGCACGGCTACTCGATCCGCCGGCCCTGCTTCGTCGGCAACGGCCTGCGCCTCGTCATGCCCGCCTTCGGCACCTATGCCGGCGGCCTCAACATCCTCGACGACGCCTTCGAGCCGCTGTTCGCGAGCGACGGAATGGCGGTGTGGATGCTCGGCCAGGAGGGGCTCTATCCCGTCGCGACGCGGCTGCTCAAGGAGGATTGATTCCGGAATGCGTCACGTTCGACCTGTGGTCGGCCGTTGCGGTCGGAGGCATCCGCGCGCGGGGTTGGTGGGGCGGCCGCGCGCCAGAAGCAAGTGCAATACCGGCGAGCAGACGTCGGTCACAGGTCGAAGAATCTGCTCACCGGCATGAGCCGCCGTGCCGAAGTCTCGACCGATGCGTCCCTTGGCCGCGCGCGGCGGCCGGCGCGCGCGTCACGAGGCTCAGCCGTTCTGCTCGGTCACCGCGTTCTCCCGCGCCTTCCACGCCTCGCCGGCCGCACGCGCGTCATTGGCGAGCGCGTCAGGCGTCTGCGGCAGCCATGCCGCGGCCCGCGCCTCGACGGCCGCGGCTTCCGCCGGGCTCAGCCCCGCCTTGGCGGCGTCGCGGCGGCGCACGGCCTCCTTGTCGCCCGAGCGGGCGGCGAGCGAGAACCACTGATAGGCGAGGCTCGGATCCTTGGCCACGCCGAGACCCGAATCGTAGAGCACCGCGAGGTTGAACTGGCTGTCGCCGAGCCCGCGCACCGCGGCCTCGCCGAACCAGTGGGCGGCGGCGGCATAGTCCGGCGCGCTCGTCTTGCTGCCGGCGGCGAGCACCGCCAGGTTGTGCATCGCCTTGACGTTGCCCTGCTCGGCCGCCCGGCCGTACCAGACCCGCGCCCGCGCCGCGTCCGCCTTCACCCCGAAGCCGCGCTCGTAGAGCGTGCCGAGCCGGTACTGCGCCTGTGCGAAGCCCTGGTTCGCCGAGCGCGTGTACCACTTCACCGCTTCCTTGAAGCTCTGGTCGGTGCCTTTGCCCTCGGCCAGTCGCGCGCCGACCTCGAACTCGGCCGACGGATCGCCCTTCGCCGCCGCGAGCCTCAGCGACAGCGGACCGACGGTCGCCGGCGGCAGCTCGAGCGCGCTCTTGGCCTGCGCGGCGCGCTCGGCGAGCGCCGTGGCGACGTTGCCGCTGCTGCCGCTCGGCGGCGCGGTCAGGCTGTCGGGCAGGAGCGCCGCCGGCGTCGCCTTGGCGGCCGCCACCCCGAGCTTCGACGACAGGTTGGCCATCTGCTGCTGCTGCTGCAGCTTGGCCAGGTCGTAGGGCGTCGGCGGACGCGACGGCGTCTGCACCGAGATGCCGACAGGCACGCCGTCCGCGACCGGCTCGCCCGCCCGCGCGATGCGGCCGTCGGTCCGGTCCGAATTCTGCCCTCCCTCGAAGTGGAGATCCTCGATCACCGTCTCGGGCACCGTCGCGGGCGCGAGCGGCCTGGTCGGCAGGACGAATCTCGAGCTTGCGCCCTTGCCCCCCGCCCCGCCGGCCGGCGGCTGAGGGGCGGGCGCGGCGTCGGAGCGCTGGTCCAGGATCGCCGGCGTCTCGACGCCGTTCGCGGCACCGGACGCCGCCGGATTGACGATCGTCGGATGCGCGGCCGTCGCCGCGCCATGACCTGGAGCCTGGACCGGCGCCGGAGCGGCGGCCTTCGCGGCGCCGGGCGCCGTGGCCGCCTTCGATGCGGGATCGCCGCTCTGCTGGACCGCAGCCTTCGGCGTCACGGCGTTCGACTGCATCGCCGCCGGCTTCGGCGTCTCGGCCTTGCGCCGCGCCAGCAGCAGGTTCGCGCCCTGGAACACGATCACGAAGCCGAGCGCGGCGACCAGGATCTTCTTGATCGGCATCGTCGCCAGCGGCGACTTGGACACGGCATCCGCTTTCGGCCTCGCGGCCGCGGCGGGGGGCTTCCCCGGCTTCTGCAGCCGCGCACCGTCGGCGACGGCCGCCGGCTGAGCGGAGGTCTCGGCTTCGGCGCGCAGCTTGGCGCGCTGCGCGTCGGCGATGAAGTCCTGCCGCAGGCGCTCGAGCGACGACCTCGGCGTGCGCTGCGGGCCGCCCTCGGCCAGGCCGTGGACCACGGTCTGGGCCGGCGACTCGACGGGCTCGCCGCCAAAGGGCACCGCGACCGGCGCCGCATCCGACGGTCCCCGACCCGCGCTCGGCGGCTCGCGATCGAGGCCGGGCGCGTGCGCGAAGGGGTGGTGCGCAGCGGGAAGCATGGACGAGACCGACATCGCCGCGCCGTCGGCGGTGCTCTTGGCCTGGTCGGCCATCGAGCGCAGCGCCCCGAAATCGGCGGTCTCGCGCGGATCGATCGAGAAGCGCACCTGCTCGCGAACGTACTCCTTCGGTGCCGCGGGAACGGTCGTCTTCTGCGTCGCGAGCTCGATGGCGTCCATGCGGTCGAGCACGCGCACCATCGCCTGCTGCACGGTGTCGAGCACCGCCACAGTCTGCTCGTCGCCGATGCGGCGCTCGTGCATGAACCCTTCGAGCAGCGCCCGCAGATCCTCGCCGTCGCCGCCCGGCGCCGCGACCTGGCCGCGCTGATCGGCTGCGAAGCGGGTGATCGCCTCCTCCGCCGCCCGTGCCGCGAGCAGCCCGTAGTCGGCGCCCTGGCCGGAACCCGCCCCGGCCCGCGCCATCTGGCCCGCGACCCGCTCGGCCGCCTGCGACACGATATCCTCGATCCGCGCCGCGTCGGCATGGCCGCCGTCCAGCGCCATGGCCGGCTCGCCCGCGATCAGGCGATCGACGACGGCGTTGAGCTGCGCCTCGATGCCGTCGAGCCGCTCGAGCTGCATCTGGGTCTGCTCGAGATGCTGGGCCAGCTCGCTGATGTGGGCCTCGATCAGTCGCAGCCCCTCGACGTCGGAGCGGGTGGCGACGTCCTCGAGCACGGAGCCCATGCGCTCCTCGAACGCCTCGAAGCGGCGGCCGAGGGCGAGGAATGCGTTGTCCGGCTTCAGCTCGGCGAGCGACTGCTCGATCCGGCCGGCGATCTCGGCGAAGCGGTCCTCGAGCCAGCCGCGCTCGATGTCGCGAGCGACGCCGGCGCCGGCGAGCAGGCTCTCCGTGCCCGCATGGGTGTCCGCCTCGGGGTCGCTCATGGCGTGGCGGAAGCCGAGCGGCGGCGCGGCGTCGCCCGAGTGATAGAGATCGGCCAGCGCGTCCGCCTCCTCGCGGCTCCACGGCTCGCCCTGGTCGGCGGTCTGGGCGGCCTGGGCGATCTGGGCGTTCTGGGCGGTCTGGGCGGCCTGGGCGGCCTGGGCGGCCTGGGCGGCCTGGGCGGCCTGGGCGGTCGCCGGCGCGGGCGTCGCGGCCGCACCGTGGGACTGTGACGGGACGGGCTGCGGCGAGGCCCCCGCGGCGATCCCGACCCGCGTCTCCGCGCGGCCCTCGTGGGTGCTGACGATCCGCTCGGCGAGGAGTTGCATCCCCTCCTCGATGCGGTCGAATGCCGGCACGTAGGCGCCCGGAACGCGGTCGCGGATCGATCGCGTCTCGATGCCGAGACTCTGCAGGCGCGCTTGCATCTCGCGCAGCATCTCGGTGTGGCGCTGGTCGGCCTCTGCGATCTGCGTCGCGATGTGCGCGATCAGCCCCTTCAGGCTCTCCGCCGCGCACTCCCCCGTGCTCCCGCCTGCGCCGCCGCCGGGCTGGCCCCGCTCGTCAGTCCGGTATGCGTTCGACATCTGGTTCCCCGTTCGACGCCTGAAGTCGGTCATCGCCTCGGCCGGGGCCCCTGGGACACCGGGCGGCCTCCGGGCCGCGCCGGTCGAGCCGGCCGTCATGCGCTGAGGTGTTCCGATGCGGCACGAGGAGGAACATTCATGTCCGAAGCTCGTGCTTCGCAGTAAATGTTCGGTTAAGCACCGCGGGAATTGGCGAAGCCATTGTGAAAAATGCGCTTTTTCCGGCCTCCCGGCCGTTGCGGCGGGCACGGATCGGCGCCCCGCCGCGGCGGTCGCGACCGGCGCCACTTGGCGCCCGCGCGGAACCCGGACGGAATTGATGTGTTTCGCCACAGTCGCCATGTATTCCGAGGCCATGACGCCGGTCCGCCGGCCGCCGAAACACCCCGGAGCACCGACATGTCGAGCATATCGACCGCACTCCTGATGCCGGCCGTCGCCGCGGGCCTCGTCCTCGGCGAGGTTCCGGCGCTCTTCGCGCCCGCCGTCGCCGCCGAGCCGTCGGCCGCGGACGGCCAGCGCCCCGGCCGCTACACCATGACGCCCGCCGACGGCGGCTTCGTCCGCCTCGATACGGAGACCGGCGCCATGGCGCTCTGCGCCAAGCGATCCGAGGGGTGGGTGTGCGACGCCATGCCCGACGCCCAGGACGCCCAGCGCCGGGCCATCGACAAGCTGGAAGCCGAGAACCGCGCGCTCAAGGACGAGGTTCGGCGCATGGAGGAGGTGCTCGGCCTCGGCGACACCAAGCCTGGAGAGAGCGGGCCGCGCCAGGCCGAGCGGCCCAAGGGCGGCCTCGGGCTGCCGAGCGAGCAGGACGTCGACAAGGCGTTCGATTACGTGCAGCGGATGCTGAAGAAGTTCCAGGACAGGATGCGCGAGCTGGAATCCGGCCAGGCCCCCGGCGGCAAGGGCGGCACGCCGCTCTGACCCACCCAATTCCCCGGCCCCCGCCTCCCTACCCTCTCCCCCTCGCATACCGGCGCGTCGCCGACACGAGCTCGTGCACGATGCCGGGCTCCGTCATCGCGTGTCCGGCGTCGGGCACGACCCGCAGCTCCGCGCGCGGCCAGGCGCGGCCGAGATCCCAGGCGTTGCGCACCGGCGTCACCACGTCGTAGCGGCCGTGCACGATGGTCCCCGGAATGCCGGCAAGGCGGTGCGCGTCCGCGAGCAGTTGGTCGTCGCGCTCGAAGAAGCCGCGATGGACGAAATAGTGGCTTTCGATGCGCGCGAACGCGATGGCGTAGCTTTCCGCGCCGAACAGCTTGATCCGATCCGGATCCTGCATCAGCGACAGCGTCGTCCCCTCCCAGATGCTCCACGCCCGCGCCGCCTCGAGTTGCATCTGCCGGTCGGACGCGGTCAGGCGGCGATAGTAGGCGGCGATCATGTCGCCGCGCTCGGCCGGTGGGATGACGCGCTGATAGGCCTCGAACGCCTCGGGAAAGATCCAGCTGCATCCCTCCTGGTAGAACCAGTCGAGCTCGGCCCGGCGCACAAGGAAGATGCCGCGCAGGATCAGCGCCGTGACCCGCTCCGGGTGGCGCTCGGCGTAGGCGAGCGACAGCGTCGAGCCCCATGAGCCGCCGAAAAGCTGCCAGCGGCCGATGCCGAGGTGCCGCCGCAGTTGCTCCATGTCGCCGATCAGGTGCCAGGTGGTGTTGTCCTCGAGCGAGGCGTGCGGCAGCGACCGCCCGCAGCCGCGCTGGTCGAACAGAATGATCCGGTAGTACCGCGGGTCGTGATAGCGGCGCATGGTCGGGTTGCAGCCGCCGCCCGGCCCGCCGTGCACGAGCAGTGCCGGCTCGCCCGCCGGATTGCCGCACTCCTCGTAGTAGATCTCGTGGCCGCCGCCGACCTTGAGCCGCCCTTCGGCGTAGGGCTCGATCGGCGGATAAAGACCGAAGCGGTCTCGTGCTGACATGCGGCCGTGCTCCCGGTCCGTCTCCGCTGGCTCGCGACTGGGCGACGCGTGCTAGTGTGGTGCCTCGCAATTGCCGACCAAGAATCGCGGCGGGTTCTTAGTCGGCAATTGCGAGACAAGCACCACACTAAGTCCATGATATTGCTAGTGTCCCTTTTGAACCGCAAATACCGAAAGAGGCCGCTGCAAATGGGTCGGTATTTGCGGTTCGGGACACTAGGTAACGGCGTCGGCGCCAAGGTGGCAAGCGCTACGCCGCGGACCGGCAACGCCTGCGCCGCCGCCGCCGCTCAGGATCGCGCCCGCCGCTTCAGGCGCGCGATGCGCATCTCGCGGTCGTAGATGATCTCGCCGCCCGGGATGCGGATGTCGCGCACGAACTCGAGGACGTGCCGGCTCGGCTTCGGCGTGACGAGGCTCGTGACGACGAGCGCCACCGACGAGGCCGGGATGCCGAACAGCGCAGCAAGTGCGCTGTCGATCTCGATCCAGCGCGCCTCCCCGGCGACGATCGCCAGCACGGAGACCACGAAACCGGTTGCGAGCCCGGCGACGGCGCCGAAAGCGTTGCCTCGCTTCCACCAGATCGACAGCACCATGACCGGGAACGCCGTCGAGCCTGTGATCGCGAACGCCCACAGCATCAGCCGCAAGGGATCGGTCGGCGCGAAGTGGGCGATGGCGCCGCCGGTCAGCGCCGCGATCACGATGCCGAACCGGCCGAGCCACAGCCGCACCTCCGGCTCCGGCGGCTCCCAGGCGAGGCCCGTCACCACGTCCTCGGCCAGGACGTTGCCGAGCGCCACGATCGCCGCCCCGGCCCCCGCCAGCGCCGCCGCCACCGCGCCCGCGAGCGTCATCTGCGTCATCACCGCCGGCATGGAGAGCGTCGACGGCAGCGCGAACAGCACCGCGTCCCGTTGCAGCGCGATGCTCGTCGCGTTGAGCCGCGGCGCCCGCGTCTCGATCTCCGCCCGTCCCGCCGTCACGAGTTGCGACAGCCAGTCCGGCACCTGCGCGATGCCCTCCACGCCGACGAAGTCCATCACCGCGTCGCGCATGAACACCGCCACCGACGACACCGTCAGCATGATGAGGCCGAACAACAGCGTCGCCCAGCCGAGCGACTTCCGCGCTTCGTAGACACCCGGCGCCGTCGCGATCCGCGGCAGGAGCCAGGGTGCCGCGGCGACGCCGGCCATGATCGTCAGCGTCGCCACCACGAACCCGCCCGGCCCGACGAGCCCGAACGGCGCCGTGAAGCGCTTGGCCATCTGTTGCAGGCCCTCGCCCGGCATCTCGAACGCCATCAGCGGCGGCACCACGATCGGCAGCCCCTGCTGCGCCTCGATTTTCAGCAGCCCGCGCACCAGCGGCCCGTGGCTCAGTTGCGGCACCGGCAGGTTGGTGACGAGCACGGCGACGATCGACACCGGCACCGCCAGCGCCAGCAGCATGGCGATCGCCTGCGCCACGTTCGACCACGTCAGCGATCGCATCCCGCCGAGCACGAGCGCTAAAACGAGCGTCAACACGAGGCCGGCCCGCACCGCCCCGTCGGGCAGTCCGGTCAGCCACGCGCCGGCATAGGCGCCGACCCTGAGCTCGGCCGCGATCACGAGGATCATCGGCACCGACAGCAGCACCGCGGACAACAGCCGCAGCGCCCGGCTCTCGTAGCGGCGCCCGAGGTAGCTCGGCATCGTGAATGCGCCGAACTTGCGGAAGAACGGCGCCAGCAGCACCGCCATGACGACGAAGCCCGCAAGCACGCCGAGCATGACGCAGAGCGCGTCGAAGCCGACGATGAAGAACGCCCCGGTCATGGCGACGAGACCCGTCGCCCCCATCGCCGTCGCCGCCAGCGCGAGGCCGTTGTAGGCGGCCGGAACCCGCCGGCCCGAGGCGAAGAAATCGAGCGGCGCGCGGGTATGGCCGGCGACGCCGATCGCCACGTAGAGGATGACCGGCACCGCCAGCATGAGCGGCCCGAGCGCGGTCGCGGGCGTGCCGAGCTGCTCGACGATCAGCAGCAGCAGCACGAGCCCGGCGAAGGCGCTGGCGAAGATTCCGAAATAGATGCCGAGGCGCGGATTGATGAAGCGCGTGCGTTGGGTGGGAGACATCGGGGGCGGCCCTTCGGAGGATCGGCGGCGCGGGTGGCCGTTCGGCGCCGACCTGCGTTCGGGTGCTCAGGATCGCCGGCGCCGTGTGGCCGGCGTGCGGAAGGGTGGGCCGCGGGCCGCCGGCAGGTCCGTGCGCCGGCCCGTCGTCTCAGGTGTCCTCGTGCGCCCCGTGCCAGTGGTCGATGGCATCCTGCCGGTTGACGAACCCGGCAACGGTAACCACTGCAACCAGAAACAGGCCGTGCGCCGCAAGGAAATAGCCCAGCGGAAACCCGAAGAAGCGGCTCCCATTGAGCTGATCGGCATAGAGCGGCAGCAGAACGATGACGAGCAGGAACGGCACCAGGCTGGCCATCATCTGCCATTTCGTGTGCTTCCAGTAAGGTTTGCGTTCCTTGCGCTCGATCACGTCTTTCTCCCTCGACCCCGGACGCCATCGCCCTGGCGGCGCCGGCCGCGCGAAGCCGCCGCCTGCCCCCGAACCGTGCAACTACATTAGCCATGTTGCCGAAATTGTGTCGGGTGTCTCCTTGCAGCCGGGGCCCGGATCAGCTTAATAGTTAGTTCGATCTGCCGTATTCCCGTCGATCCCCGCACCGCGCGCACGCGTTGTCGAACCCTCGTCTCTCGTCCAGCCGGAGAAAAGAATGGCGGGCTACAGGATCATCATCGTCGACGACCACCCCTTGTTCCGGGGCGCCCTGAAGCAGGCGCTGACGACGTCGTTCGATGCCGCGGAAATAATGGAAGCCGGCTCG